>CAZMDV010000136.1:0-7032 GCA_964564875.1 uncultured Salinivenus sp. | reverse complement strand
AGCACGTCGCCCCCGCAATCCACGACGATCGTGTTGGGGGGGGAGGCGTCGTCGGCCATGGCCAGCATGGTGGTGGTGCGGTGCGGGTCGCTAATGGCAGCTCCAGTGCCAAGGAGGTGAAGCGCGGGCATGGGTTGGAAGGTAGTGGATGGTGGATCGAGAATGGAGGGTCGAGATTTGGGACCCGAAGGGCGAGAGGCGAAGGGCAAGGACCGAGAACCGCGGGGCGAGAGGAGAAAGGGGCGGAGAGACGCTGTGATCGTGCTCTGCCGCATTCCCAACTCCATACTTTCTCATTCCTATTCCGCTAGCGGGAGCGTTGGATCGCAAACTGCGTGAGGCCGGCGAGCGACGCCCGGGCCTCCGAGGGCGGCAGAGCACTCAGCAGGGAGCGGGCGTCCGACGCCAGCGATTCCATCTTCGCCCGAGCGTGTTCGATTCCCCCGTAGTCGTCCACGAACGATGCGATGGTCCGAAGGTCGTCGCGGTCCTTCTCGTCCTGATCGACGATCTTGAGGATGCGCTTCTTCTCGCGACGGTCCGCCTCGCGCAGCGACACGATGAGGGGCAGCGTCATTTTCTTCTCCTGAAGGTCGATCCCAATGGGCTTTCCTGCGTCCTCGACGCTGAAGTCGAAGAGGTCGTCCCGGATCTGGAACGCCAGGCCCAACGTTTCGCCGAACTCGTTCATCCGCTCGATGAGGGCCTCGTCGTCGGTGACGCTAACCGCCCCGCTCTTGGTGCAGGCGGAGATGAGGGAGGCTGTCTTGTCCGAGATGATGCGGAAATAGGTCTCCTCGTCGATGTCGAGCAGGCGCGACTTCTCGATTTGGAGGAGCTCGCCCTCGCTCATGCGACGGACCGCGGTGGACAGGGTGTGGAGGACCGAGTAGTCGTCGTGGTCGAGTGACAGGAGAAGGCCACGGCTCAGCAAGAAGTCGCCGAGCAGAACCGCAATCTTGTTTTTCCAGAGGGTGTTCACCGAGAAGACGCCCCGGCGCTCCTCCGCGTCGTCCACCACGTCGTCGTGCACGAGCGTGGCGGTGTGCAGCAGCTCCACCAGCGCGGCGGCCCGGTGGGTCATGTCCGTCGCCGCGCCGCCACAGGCCTGGGCCGACAGCAGCACCAACAGCGGACGGATGCGCTTGCCCTTCTGCCACAGCACGTACTGGGTGATCTTGTCCAGTAGCATGTGGTCCGAGCGCATTGCCTCCCGGAAGTAGGAGCGAAACGCCTCCAGATCCTCCTCAACTGGGGCGCGAATCTCGTCGAGGGTCGTCGGGACGGACCGGTCGAGGGTCAGCGTGTCCCCGTCGGCGTCGGAGAGGTCGGAGGCCGCGCGGCCGTTCGAAATCGGAGAGAACGCGTCGGGCATCTGGGTTTTCAGTTTGGATTGAAAGCCACTACGGCGAGTACGGGCCGGGCGGGGAAAGGTTTGCTGGGGAGGCGTGGGGGACGTGGAGAATGGGGGCTTTGGGGAGAAGGCGCGGACGGGCGCTGATCGTGGCTCCCGAAATTACAATGCGTTGTATTGCGTATTTCGTATTGCGTATTTGTTTCGGGCTATTCTTACGCAATGCGCAGTACGGAACACGCAGAACTCCACATCGGGACACTGTCCTGTTTGTTGAAGGCAAGGCCCCGGGACCGTGGGCAGGGCGGTCAGCCGAATTGGTACGCTCGCTGCCGCAGGAGGAAGAGAAAGAACGGCACGCCACAGAGCGCCGTGAGGATGCCCACCGGCAACTCCTGGCCGGGTAGCAGCGTGCGGGCGGCGAGGTCGGCCCAGCAGAGGAAGATGGCGCCGGCCACGAAGCTGAGGGGCACCAGTCGCCGGTGCGGCACGCCGACCAGCAGGCGTATGGCATGGGGCACGATGAGCCCTACGAACCCGATGGCGCCGGACACCGCCACCAGCGTGCCCGTCACCAGGGTGGCCAGCACGATGAGACCGCGCTTGAGAGCTTCGACCGGCATGCCGAGGCTCTGGGCCGGCTCCTCGCCCACCAGCATCGCGTCGAGGGGGCGGGCCAGCACCAACAGGGCGGCGAGTCCGAGTGCCGTGGTGAGCGCTGGAATGGGGAGAAGGCCCCATCGGGCCCCGCTGAGGGAGCCGAGCAGCCAGAACAGTACGGCCCGCAGCTTGCCGGGCTCGGGCGAAGAGAAGGTGATGAAAGATGTAACCGAGGCCATGAGGGCCGACATGGCCACCCCGGCCAACAGGAGTCGGGGCACCGACACGCGAGTGCCGTCGTGGGCCACCAGGTAGACGATGGTGATGGACGCGAGGCCCCCGCCAAAAGCCGCCACCGGCATCGTCATCGTCTTCGTGAGGAGGGGGGGGAGAAAGCCGAGGTAGAACAGCGACGCCCCGGCCGATGCACCGCTAGAGATGCCCAGGATGTAGGGCTCTGCGAGAGGATTGCGCACGAGCGTCTGCATCGCGACCCCGATGATGGAGAGGCCGCCGCCCACGACGCAAGCCAGCACGGCCCGGGGCAAGCGCAGCCGCCACACGATGCGGTCGAGCGTGGGATCGGGCGCCGGGGCCACCCCGAGCACGTGGTGGGCGAGCACCCAGTAGACGTCGGCCCACGCCGTCGCCGTGCTCCCCACTGCTACGGCCGCCCCGACGGTGACGACCAGCGCTGCGGACAGGCCCAGACCGACGAGCCACAGTCGCCTCATGGATCGGGCGGATTGGGCGAGGAAGGGGACGGAGACGAGACCGGAGGGGACGTGGGGCCCACCGGGGCCGAAGAGAACCGATCCGGGTGGAGCCGACGGGCCAACCGGCGGGTCCCCCATAGCACGCGCGGCGACGGTCGCGCGATGAGGGAGGACGAAAGGCTGTAGACGCGGTCATTCTGAATCGCAGGCACGACGTCCCACGACGGATGCAGGTCGAGCAAGCGAGACGGATCGTAGTCGGGACCCCACAGCCCCACGATCACGTCCGGCTTCTCAGTGAGCACGTACTCGTCGCTGAGAGTGGGCGCCTGATTTTCGATGTCGGCCGTGATGCTCCGTCCTCCCGCCAGTTCCACGAGCGTATGCACGTAGCTCCCGTTGCCGAAGCTGTAGAGCGTATCATCGCCCACGAGCACCAACACGCGGGGTCGCTGCTCTTCGGAGAGGGATTCCGTCCGTGCCCGCACCGCCTTGATTTTCTGCTCCAGGGCCGCCGCGCTGTCCCGAGCCGCGCCCTCAGTCCCCAAGAGTCGTCCTGTGGTGCGGATGCTTTCGAGAATGTCGTCGAGCGAGTCGAACGAGAAGAAGTAGAGGGGCACATCGAGCGCCTCGAAGGTCCCGGCGTCCTTCGGGGCGTTGATCTGGTCGGTGGCCAGCACGAGATCCGGCTCCTGGGCCGTGATTGCCTCAAAGTCGACCGGCAGGGCGCTCACGTGCGGCAGCGTGTCGACCTGCGGCGGATAGTCGCCCGACGACGTGATGGCGACGAGCGACGACCCCGCCCCAGCGGCGTACACGATCTCCGTGAGGTTGGGCGCCAGCGAGACGACCCGGTTCACGGGGCGATCGAAGGAAACGGTCCGGCCGAGGTCGTCCGTGACGGTTCGCGTTGTGCCGTCCGGCGAGGGGGGGCCACACCCGGCCCCCAGCACAAGAACGAGCAGTAGTAGGCCGAGACGGGGACGAGCCATCGAGGGACAGGGCCGACGTGAGCATCGACGATGGAATGCGCAAGACAGCGACCGGCACCTTCATACTGCGGGCAGCGGAAGGTGTTGGCCCGACTCGGAGGACGAGGAACGGGCCAGATTGCTTTCGGTATCGACATTTTCGACACAAAAGAAGAATTATTGTAGAGACGTTGGACAAGAAGGAGTAATATCTTTACGTTACTCGCGTCCTTCAGGGAAGGCAACTGTGCGCCGTAAAAAGCATAGGCAACCATGTAGGGCAGAGACGAGATTCAGGACGCGCGGAGCAGGACCACAGCACTTGGTGCAGACATCCCAGGAGTCTCATGAGCGAACGAATTTTTGTTGTCGACGACGAGCCGAAGATTGGCAATCTCTTCAGCAATGTGCTGGAGAAGGATGGCTACGACGTCAATGCCTTTGTGAACCCGCGCTCGCTGGTGGAGGCGCTCGACGAGGAGAGCGAAGAGCCCGACGTCGTGGTGGCGGACATGATTATGCCCGAGATGGACGGGGTGGAGCTCATGGAAACCCTGCAGGAGCGGGGGGTCGACGCACCCATCATCATCATGACGGCCCATTCGTCCGTTCAGACGGCGGTGGAGGCCATGCGGCAGGGGGCATTCCACTATCTCGAAAAGCCCGTCAACCTGGAAGAGTTGCGGGCCCTGTTGGAAAAAGCCATCGAGCTGTACGGGGCGCAGCAGGAACTCAAGCAGATCAAGACGGAGAAGCAGAAGGAATACCCGATTGAGGGCATTTTGGGGGAGAGTGATCCGATCGTGAAGGCCCGCGAAACGATCGAGACGCTTTGTGACGCCTCGAACACGACCGTTCTGTTCACCGGCGAGACCGGCACTGGCAAAAACCTGGCGGCCAAAACCCTGCACTACAACTCGCCTCGGGCCGAGGAGGCCTTTACGGACATCGACTGCGCCTCCCTGCCGGACAACCTTCTCGAAGCGGAGCTCTTCGGCTACGAGGAGGGGGCCTTCACCGATGCCCGCGACTCGAAGGAGGGCCTGATTGAAGTGGCCGACGGGGGCACCCTGTTTCTCGACGAGATTGATTCCATGAGCCTGGCCCTGCAAGCGAAGTTGCTCTCCTTTCTCGAGAGTCGAGAGTTCCGGCGTCTCGGCGGGCTGGAGGACAAGACGGCCGACGTGCGAATCCTCTGTGCCACGAACGCGAACCTCGAAAAGAGCGTGCAGGACGGTAGCTTCCGGAAGGATCTGTTCTTCCGCATCAACGTGGTAAACATTCAGCTTCCACCGCTCCGCCGGATGGGAGACGACATCATTCTGATTGGGAAGCACATTGTCTCCGAGTTCAACCGCGAGTTCGGAAGCGAGGTGAAGGGGTTTACCGAGGCCGCGAAGGAGAAGCTGCTCGACCATTCGTGGCCCGGCAACGTCCGAGAGCTCCGCAACGTACTGGAGCGGGCGATGATTTTTGTGAGCGGCGACCGAATTGGGACGGACGACCTCACCCTTGCCCCGCCCAGCCGACTCGACAGGAAAGACGTCATCGGCGACGGGTTCCGCTTTCCGCTGGGCCGCACGCTCGAGGACCTGGAAAAAGAATACATCCGGTGCACCCTCGAAGACCGGGCAGACGACAGCTACGCCGACATCGCCGACGATCTTGGCATCTCCAAGAAAACGCTCTGGGACAAGCGCAAGCGCTACGACCTCGATGAACTGGTGGAACGGTAAGAGCTTCCTCCCGAACCCGTTCGGAATCGGCACGACTGGGCCCGGATGGGTTTAGGCCGCCCCCCTGCGCCGAGAAGGACAGTCGACGACGCAGGAATCCTTAGGGCTTGGGGCCCCCTCCTCGCCGAGCCTCAGGCCCTCGGGTTTTCGGTTTTTTCAGCATATCCTGAGCCCTCACATGCAGAGGCCAAGCACTACCACCTACCGCCCACCTCAGGTACCAAGCGTCGACGAGGTGGCTGTCAAGGAGCGAGCCTCGCGCCTTGCCACCCGCAGCATCAAGAAGGACGCGAAGGTGGAAGGCCTGAAGATGCTCATCGGCATGCTGGACCTGACCACTCTGGAGGGGGCCGATACGCCGGGGAAGGTGCGGTCCCTCTGCCAGAAGGCGCGGCAGCCCGACCCCGACGAAGATTATCCCTCCGTGGGGGCAGTGTGTGTCTATCCGCCCATGGTCTCGGTGGCGCGGGAACAGGTGGCGGGAATGGACATCAACGTCGCGTCGGTGGCCAGCTACTTTCCTAGCGGACAGGCGGCCCTCGACGAGCGCGTCGAAGAAGTTGAACGGGTGCGTGACGCCGGGGCTGACGAGATCGACGTGGTCATGAACCGGAATGCCTTCCTGTCTGGCGACTACGACCGGGTCCACCGGGAGCTGAGCGCGCTGGCCGAGGCGTCCGGCGACGCCCACCTGAAGGTGATCCTGGAGACCGGGGAGCTGGAGACCTGCGACGCGGTCCGCCTCGCGAGTCGAATCGCGATTGACGCCGGGGCCGACTTCATTAAGACCTCGACGGGCAAGATCAAGCCGGCCGCGACGATGCCGGTCACACTGGTGATGCTGGAGGCCATTCGCGACTACCATCTGGAGACGGGCCGGAAGGTGGGCATGAAGCCGGCGGGCGGCATCCGAAAGGCCAAGCCTGCCCTCCGGTATCTGGTGATGGTAAAAGAGACCGTTGGCGACGCGTGGCTGACCCCCGATCTCTTCCGCATCGGCGCGTCCTCGCTGCTGAACGACCTCCTGCTCCAAATCGAGAAGGAGCGGCACGGGCGCTATTACTCGAAGCGATACCTTTCTTTGGGGTGAACGTTTTTCGGTCTAAGAGCTCTGCTTGGTCTCCGACGAGACGCCCCTGAGCCGACGGACCGTTTCTGACCTGAACTTCGGCAACGTTGAACGTTGGAAGGTTTGAAGGGAGCGGATTTTTTGAGCACCTTCCAGCAATCGGTGTCGAATCTTCCCTTCCCCGATTGGTGTAGGCGGAACGGAAAACGTTTAACTTTTTCACCTTCAACTTTCTAACGCACCATGGCTGAACTAGAGGCAGCCCCTGACACGGCCCGCGAATTGCTCTTTGGCGACGAGTGGGAGTACGCCCCCGCGCCCCAGTCCGCCGACCACGTGCGCCTGGAGGACCGCTACGGCCCCTTCATCGACGGCGAGTTCCGCACGGCTGAGGAGTACTTCCCGTCGATCAATCCGGCAACCGAGAACACCATCGCCGAAGTTGGGCTCGCCAACGAGGAGGTCGTCGACGAGGCGGTGACCGCCGCCCGGGACGCCTACGAGGCACAATGGCGGGACCTGCCGGGCACCGAGCGGGCGAAGTACATCTACCGCATCGGGCGGATGATCAAGGAGAAGTCCCGCG
>CAZMDV010000135.1:0-7084 GCA_964564875.1 uncultured Salinivenus sp. | reverse complement strand
GAAATTTCAGCGCCCTGACCGCAGGGAGGAAGTAGTTTTAGACTGCCAGCAGGTCCTTTTCGTCCATTTTGGGGCTGCCAAAATAGACGCTTCAGCAGGAAGAACACACTCAAATTCGGAAGATTTGCGGCCCTAATCGGCGAGGCAGAAACAAATAGGCTATTTTGGAGCAACTGACACCCTTCCTGAAAACAACTTCACACCATCGGCTTCGAGCAAAGGAATATTTTCTCTTGCGGTTGTAGATCGATTTCTGCATCGGAAAAAGAAGAGTGGACGGCACGAAATCAGCTTGAGCCTACCCGAGTTCAGCGCAGCTCCCCAGTACAGCGGCCCCAGGCGTCCTCACAGGACAATTCCAGCAGTAATTGAAAACCCCCGGTTTGGACCGAGGTCGAGACCTTGTTGCCCCGAAGAGCCGTCGCTTACGTCAGTCAAACCTGCTCGGTACCGTCCCGACACCGACACCGTGACAGGCCCGACGTCTAGATTCGTCCCTACACTGACGAGAAGCCCGACCTCAGGGCTACGGGCGTCCAGCTCGGGCGGCTCGAGATCGACCTCCTCCTCACCTCCGAACTGATCGAATACCCGTGCCGTCACCCCCAGATCGGACGAGAGGTTCGCGCCGAGCGTCGGCCCTGCGCCAACCGTTGGGGTCACCAGGGGCACGCCCGGGACCTGAACTTTTCCGAGCGCCACGAGCTCTAGATAGGCGGTTTCGACAGCCCGTTCGATCCTGATGAGATTTCCAGTCCGCGTGCGCCCCGTCTCTTCGGTGGTCGCTCCTTTCTGCACGTAGAGCAGTTCGGGCTGAAGCGCAAACGGGCCCGGCAAGTCGACGGTCAGGAAGCCCCCTGCTGAGAGGCCTATCCGTCGTTCCCGATCACCGGGAAGGTCTGCGATGGTCATGAGCGCCGCGCCTCCACGGACACCGGGCCTAACCTCAATCTGGCCGTGTCCTGAGCGAGGGACGAGCGCCGAAACCAGTAGGATCGTGAATGAGACACAGAGAAAACGGAAAGACGGCATGGATGCTGGCTGGTTATCCAGTATCGAGAAAGCGAGGAGGCAAGAACGGAGAGATCGTGCATCTTACGTCGTAATCGGTTCAGTTTGAGTGAAATGGACGTCCGATGGACGGGACCTCGTTCGCTCGCGAGACAGGCTTAGAGAGATTGGTCGAGCGAGGGAGGCTCTGCTTCCTTTGATCGGTGGGGGGAGGTCGAGAAGGCAGGCACGTCGCCATCGCTGAGGGGCGACTGCCCCACCAATGGTGAGTGGTGAAAACACCGGTCATCGCTCCACAGTCATCAGCGTCATTTCTCCCGTTAGTTCCGGCCGCGAGCCTGACTCCAAGCCTGGCTGTGGAGCGGCCCGCACGGTCGGCCACTGGCGTGTCCACTGGCCGTCGTCCCGGCTGTAGCGACGTGCCCCGCGGGTGCGGCTCGGCGCCGCGAGATGGGCCCCGCCGGCCGCTCCCACGGTTACGCCTGGTGCCCCGAGCACCAGTGCCCCTACGGCGGCTCCCGTGTCGGACCCGCCGACCAGGGCGCCCAGCCCCGCGCCCGCCCCGCCGAGAACGAGCTCCCCGAGGACCGACAGGGCCCAGGCGCCGGCGTCGTCCCGGGCGATGTCGGTATTTAGAATCGCGCCCGCTGGCGGCCCGCCCAGCATGAGAAGCAGGGCCGTCCCCTGCAGCTCCTCCCTATCGTCGTCGTTCTCGTAGGGACGCGTGTCATCGGGCGCGGACGCAACGAGCAACAGCGTACCCAGCAGTCCTCCTACGGCGGTCCCAACCGCGCTTCCGATGAGCGCCTGACTGAACCGGGAGCGCTCTCCGTCGTCGATCGGCGTGGGAAGGCGCTTGGGCCCGTCGAGTCCCAACGAGCCGTGTCCGCGCAGCAGTCGGGATCGTCTCTCCAGGGAGGGGAGGCGCGGCCCTGCCCAACGAGGCCTCCCGGCGAACGTCCCTCCGCTTTGCGCTTGGAGAGGGACGGGTCGAAGGCCAATCGGCGACGCGCCGCCGCGCAACACAGCGCCGCCTTGTGGCCCGAAAGGTCCCGTTCCTCCTAGAGATAGATGCTCAGAAGCAGGGGTTGGAGCGCCGGTCGCCAACGCCCCCTGTCCACAGGCCGGCGGCGGGATCGCAAGACCGGCGAGCAGGGTCCACCCGGCGATCAGAATTGCCGGCGGGATGGCGGAGACCGGAGGCCAGCAGCTGCGCGTCTGGAGCATTGACTGAAGGGCGCCTAAAATGCGGGTTAGCAGAGGCATCTTCGATCGAGAGGTCTTGGAATAGGCTGTCTCCGGTCGGGCGAGCTCGTGCCGGGAGCGGGTCCCGCCCGGGTCCGGGCTTTGAGTCCAGGTGTCCGGGCGGGCAGGCCGGGCCTTTGCCACAGCGTCACTGCTACAGCGTCACTGCTACAGCGTCACGGTCAGGCTAACGCCCGCGGCGTAGTCGAGCGCGTCGGAGGCCTCCTCGCTCAGCGGCACGCGGAGGATGAGACCAGGCCGCACCTGGTCGAACTGGGCCTGCAGGGCCGCGTCTAGGTAGAAGCGGGAGCGTTCGTCGAGGTTTTCTATGTTGATGCCTTCCTCATCGGTGTTCAAGTTCGTGCGTCCCCCCAGACCAAAGCCTACCCGGAGCGGATCACCGTCGTACCAGGCCCGCCCCCCATAGTCGAACAGCACGATATTGTCCCGTTCGTCGCCGTTCTCGGTGGGGACCAGAAGGGACAGTCCCGTCCGAAGCCGACCGGCGAGCCCTTCACCGGAGCGGGCGGTGTATCCACCGTAGCCCCGGGCGGTGAAGGTGTCCGGGAGAAACGCTTCAACCCGGCTCAGGTCCGAAATGGAGCTCGTCAGCAGGGCTAGGAGGTCGACCAAGCCCTGGCGGAACTCTTCCGGCGTCTCCGCTTCGTCGGGCATTGAGGCTAGGGGTAGCCGGACTCCAGCGCCCGCGGCCCAGCCCTCTGCCAGCGAAGACCCGTCTCCGTATCGGGTGTGGACCCCGAGGTAGGGATTGCCCACCTCGGTGCTGGAGGTCCCGTCGGCCTCGCCGGCATCCTCGTCGTCGATGCCGAAGTGGCCGATCGGCAGGTCCGCCACCAGTCGCGTGCGCGGCGAGATTGGGTACTGGCCCGCCACCACGAGCCGCGAGGTGAGCGTGCTCGTGGAGACTTCTCCGGCAAGATCATTACTATCGAACGACGGCCTGGTCCACTGGAGACTCACCTGCGGTCGACTCGTCACTGATTCGTCGTAGCCGGAAGGCGACTCAACCCAGGTCGGCTGCGCCACCGCCGGGCCCGTAGCACTGGCCCCGAGCAGGAAGAACGCGACCACGAGCCAAACCGGCCGGAGAAAGGGATCATTGGTCAGCTGAGAACGGAGAGTCAAGAGCGGCGCTTTTGAGGTCATGATTGAGGCTTTTGCTCTGGTGAGCTATGACGATGAGAGGAATGAATAAGTCGTTTTGTAGGAAATCTCCGCGCTGCAAGTAATGATGTCTGGCATGTCGTTTCTGAAGAACGCCTCCGGGCTTTCCCCACGGGGCCCGTCGCCGGAGGCGGCCGAACAGCCCTTCTTGATTGCCCTAGAACGAGTAGCCAATGCTGAGGCCGATCGTCCAAACTCCAAACCCTTCTCCCTCCTTCCCGACAGCGGTGCCATGCAGCCGCTGGCCGACGGCCCGGACGTAGAGGCCTCCGTCTCGTGGATGGTAGCGCACCCCGGTGCTCGGCCCGCCCCAGAGGGCCGGAATCTCGCCCCCAATCAGTCCCGGAGCCACCGACAGACCCACCTCCGGCCGCCAGTCTCCGCTTCCCGGAATCCAGCTCACTCCCAGCGGCAGGCCGACCATCGCGGAAACATCACCGCTGGTGATTTTATCGTCGCCAAGGGCGTCGTCCAGGAGGGCGGTCTCGTCGAAGGGAAAAAGCTCGACGACGGGCCCGCCCCCGATGCCGGCCCGCCCGACCCAGTCGTTGGCCCACCGGTACTGGTACTGCAGTCCAATCATGTAGCTGCCCCCGCCGACCTGGAGGGACAAGACCTCGGTGCTCCGCGTGGACCGCACCGGAGAGGCCTCGTCCGCGTTGGGCCGGTCCTGCGCCCTCACATACTGAGCAGTGGCCAAGGCGCAGAGCCCAAGCAGGATGAGGGACGCAAGGTAGCGTTGCCAGGTCGGATTGGGGCTTGGCTTCAGAAGGTTTTTCGGAGGAAAGGGCTGCACGGCACGTGAGTGGATGTCGGTATCTTCGAAAGATGGTGGTGTCGTTAGAAGCGGTCGCGCGGGGGGCCGTAGGCCCGCCTGCAGGGAGGCCTCATCAGTCCCATATCCACCCGATTCGGAGACCAACCCGCGGGGCGAAGGACTCAGTCGATAGGTTCGTCCCGACGACCAGATCGACCGTTAGGTCCCTCCGGTTGAGCGCGACGCGGTAGCGGGGGCCGACGGACAGGCGCAACTGGCGGCCGGGATCCCCGACCAGAACGGTCGCCTCCGCGATACCCCGAACGGAGCGCCTGGCCGGAAGGCCCAGGTCTTCTGGCGGGAGGGACCCGCCCAGCGTGAGGGCAAAAGCTCCGTCGTGGCCGGTGTACCGAAGTGGAGACTCATCGGACTCGGGGCGGAGCATTCCCGTGGGCGCGATCCACGTCCCGGCCCCCAGCATGAGGCGGCGGCCCTGCGATCGGCGTAGGGTCCACTCTAGCCGCCCGCCGTAAACGGTTCCGCCAGGCGCCCGGCCGTAGCCCACCTGTACTCCGTCGGTGAGGGAGGGAAGGTACTCGGCGAACACGATCCCGAGTGCGTCGTGGATCGGGTCACAGTCCCCGTCCTCGTCGTGGTCCTCACACTCCTCTTCTGGGCCCCACTCCTCTCCAGGACTTCGGGCGTCTCCGGGCTGAGGGCCCTCAGGTCCTTCCGGAGGACTCTGTGGGGGAATCGACTGGCCATGGGTGCACTCTGGAAGCAGAAGTGCGCCCGCCAGCAACGGGACCAGAGACAACCGCAGAGCTTGGCCCAACGGAGTTCTGCTGCGTGTGTCCATGTCGATCGAAGCGATGGTTGTCGGTGGAAGAACGATCGATGCGTGAGTGGGGCCCCAGCCCAAACGTGCAGGGCCGGCGTAGGCCACGCCCCGGGCGAGTCGGGGGCTCACTTCAGCTTGGTGTACGACCCGATGTTGAACAGTCCCTCCACGAGCGCTTCTGCCGAGCGCCCGCGGGCCCGATCGCAGGCATCGCACCCGGGGCGGGGGGCCCGCTGGCGAATACGCCCCGTCGAGGCAGGCCGGTTGGGCCCAGTATGGACCCGAGGCCCCTCCCTCGGGGCTGGCAGGTGGCTGGCCGACTCAGGCTCGCAGAAGAGACTGAGGGCCGTGCCGACCGTGCCCCAGAGAAGGTTTTGGCCCGGGGAAAGCCGCTCGGGACCTGTGGGAGGAAGCGATCCCAAGCGAGGGGAAAGCCCGCTGCTCGGAAGCGCCCGGAGGCTGGGGCCATCGGCAGACAGCGGCGTGCCCGTCGGATGCGGGACGGCGCGCAGTGGAGGAAGTGGCCTCCGCGCCGCGCTGTCCCCCGGCAACTTCCTCTCTGCGAAAGGGTCCTCCACAGAAGGGTCCTCTACGGAGGGCCCGTCTTTCGTGGGCGAAGTGGAACCGTCTCGAAGCTGGGCCTGGGCTTCGGTCGGCCCGAGGGTCAGCGTCAGGGTGAGGGCCACGAGCAGAAGTGAAGGAAAAGCGCATTCGGCGTTTCGCATGGCCGGTGAGTGGAGGGTGCGTGTCAGCAGCATTCCGAGCATAACTGGCGCATGTACGGTCGTTGGCAGTTCCAGTGAGGGCGTCTGCAGGTTGGGACCGAGCCTTTCAGTTCTCGGGACGGTGAAGGTCGAGCTTCCACACCTGTCGAATCGGACTGTCGGAACCAGAATCCCGCACCGCCACGCGGCCCGTCGCGCCGCCCTCCTCGGTGCCGAAGGCAAACGTGGTCTCGGTCGTGTCGCTCTCTGTAACCACGCGGAGGCTGTCTTCAGAAAGGCGGTCCCAGCCCCGATTCACGTAGCGGCTCGGCCGGCGAGTCCGCTCGAATTTGATGTGCTCAACTTCAAAGGGATTGATGAAGACCTCCAGGTCGACATTCCGAACCTTCGTGCTATCGATGTCGCCGTCGGTCCCGTAGTAGGTCACGTCCGCCCTGCCTGTCCAGTCTCCACTCCAGGCGCTGGCCGCATCGGGGAGAGAGGGACCTCCACAGTCAGATGTTGGATTGCAGGGCCCCTCCAGACTGTCCCATTCAAATCCCGAGAAATCACAACCAGTCAATGCCAACACAAAGATGAGCGCGACGAACAGAGCAGGTGCGGACCATTGGGCCCACCGTGAGTGAAGAGCGTTCGGACGCATGGCAGTCTTTCAGTTGAGTGAGCATGAATCGTGGGAACGAGTAGCGAGCGGGTGGACTCTGAAGGGAGCGCTCGCTTTCTCCGGGCGCCCCTTCATTATGGGGCACGGGAACCTCCGCTCGATTTGAACACATCCGCGCCCGGCAGCCTTTTGGGTTACCACTTCTTCACTTTCGTGGAGACACGCGTCAGGTGAGCGGGACGGAGCAAGAAAAACGAGAGGGCGGCCTCGCCATGGGACCGGAAAGATTCGAGCCGCCAGCCCGCAGGGGAGGCTCCCGTGCGCACGCTCCAGGGGCTCCTGCGCAGCATTACCTACGGTTTGAAGACAAATTTACGCCGAGGTGAACACCGGTCCGACGATCAAGAAGTGTGCATGCTTGGGGCCCGGATGCGGAGCACTGGAGACCGGAGCCGCCTGCGCAAGCCTCCCTTTCGCCGGCCCACGAGTCCGATTTTCGGGGGCACCTCACTTTCGGCCCGTCAGCGTCGGGCTATACTTCTGATGATCCCGCAGCGCAGAAGGAAGGAGGATGGCCCCCGGCGCCGCCTGCATCCTGGACCGCTCTTCAGGACGTGGGGCCGGTGTCAGGACATGGGGCCGGTGGAGCTACGCACGGACCGGAGGTCCCCGAGCAGCTTCTCCGCGGAGTCGTACCGCCGGTCCGGATCCTTTCG
>CAZMDV010000134.1:0-7106 GCA_964564875.1 uncultured Salinivenus sp. | reverse complement strand
GACCAATCGCTGTCGCCCGGCCAGGCACTGGGCCGGTGGGTTCTCCATGTCCTCGTCTTCCTCCTGTCTGGAGGCGTAGCGGCCGGGCTCTCGGCCCTCGCCTATCAGGCCATCGCACAGACCCAGACGCCGCTGGGCATCTACGCTGTCATCTTCGCGGCAAGCGGATTCATCGCGTACCAGCAGACGGAACGCGTTTTGGGGAATGAAACGTGACGAATGGTGCGTGAAATGTGGAGGAGGCAGATACCACGCATCACGTTTCACGCATCACGATTCCCCTACGCAGCCTCTTCCTCCTTTTTCTGCTTCGCCCGGGCGTAGAGCTCCGTAATGACGGACGCGAGCAGCTCCGGCTGTTCTTCGGAGAGCTCCTTCACGAGGGGCACGAAGTCCTCGACGCTCTGCTCCACCCCATTGGGCGAGGGGTCGGTGTCGGCGTAACGTTCCTCTAGCAACTCGCGGGCCGTACTGTGAGGATCCTCAGGCAACTCGGCCTTCTCGAGGTCAATGTCGTAGGTGTTGGCCATCCGCTTGAGCTCAAACTCGTCCTCGTGGGTGGACAGGACGATCGTGCGGCCCTCCTTGCCAGCCCGGGCCGTGCGGCCGGAGCGGTGAATGATGTACTCGTGGTCCTGCGGCACGTCGTAGATGAAGACGTGACTCAGGTCGGACACGTCGATGCCCCGGGCCGCCACGTCGGTCGCCACCAGCAGGCGGAGGTCGCCCTCCCGTAGCCGATCGAGCGCCTCCTCTCGATCGCGCTGAGAGAGGTCGCCGGACATCTCGTCGACGTCGTACCCCTTGTTGGCGAGGAACTTGTTGAGGTAGCTCACCTCCCGCTTCGTGTTGGCAAAGATAAGGGCCGACTCCGGCTCCTCCAGCTCCATGAGCTTCGCCAGCACCCGATCCTTGTCCATTGGATTGACCAGGTAGTAGCGATACTCGTTTTCCTCCACACTCACCCTGTCGCTGCTGAGCGAGAGGAAGCCCGGATCGTCCAGGAACTCGCGGGCCACGGTCCGCACCTTGGGGGGCATCGTGGCGCTGTACATGTATGAGACGCGGTCCCCCGGCACGTAGTCGACGATGTCTTTCATGTCCGGGTAGAAGCCCATCGAGAGCATCTCGTCGGCCTCGTCGAGCACCAGCATTCGGAGGGTGCTGGCGTCGAAGTTGTTCTTCTTGAGGTGGTCGAGGATGCGGCCGGGCGTGCCAATGACGACCTGCGCGCCGTTCTTCAGACCCTCGATCTGGGGCTGGTACCCGACGCCCCCGTAGATCAGAACGGCCTCCATCCGATTGGTGTGCGGCGTTGCGATCTTCATCCGCTCGAACTCCTCGTGGATCTGCCGGGCCAGCTCCCGGGTAGGGGTGAGGATGAGAACCTGCTGTTCCTCCTTGTCCGGATTCACGAGGTCGAACAGGGGCAACAGAAAGGCGCCGGTCTTGCCCGACCCGGTCTGGGACTGTACGATCAGATCACGCCCCTTTAGGATGTAGGGGATCGCTTTCCGCTGGACGTCCATCAGCTCGGTCCAGCCGGCGGCGTGCACCGCCTGCTCCATGTCGCCGGACAGTTCGTCGACGTAAACCTCGTCGAGTGGGGGATCGGGTTCGCGGAGTTCGCCGACCTCGTCGCGGCGCCGTTCCTTCTGCGCCTCGGAGGTCAGATCGATGACGTTTGTGTAGGAGCTCTTCGAAATCTCGGGGGCCATGCGACAAGCGACTCGGTTCCAGGTGCATTCAGGGCGTTGCGTTACGACTTCTGCCTCGGATCTCGACCCTCGCCCGAGGCGGAAGATGGGAGCAATGCCGCGGCCGAGATTGGATCCGAACGTGCCGTTTGTATAATGACGCCCCCCACCAATCGATCCTCTGAATCCTTAATCAATGACGAAAAGCGAACGGGCGGGCCTACATCGAGAGGCCGCCGTTGACGTGTAGGACGTGGCCTGTAATGTAATCTGCTGCGGGAGAGGACAGGAACCGCACAGCGTCGGCCACTTCGTCGGGATCGGCGAGGCGATCGAGCGGCACGGCGTCGAGGATGGCTTCGCGGGTCTCGTCGTCGAGCTCGTCGGTCATGTCCGTCTGCACGTACCCCGGCGCCACCACGTTCACGGTGATGCCCCGGCTGCCCAGTTCCTTGGCGAGGCTTTTCGAGAAGCCGACGATCCCGGCTTTGGAGGCGGCATAGTTGGTTTGTCCCGCGTTCCCGGTGGTGCCCACGACGGAGGAAATGTTGACGATCGAGCCGCTCTGCTGGCGCATCATGGGCATGTACGCCGCCTTGCAGAAGTTGAACACGCCTTTCAGGTTCGTATCCAGCACGTCGTCCCAGTCCTCCTCCGTCATGCGGAGCATGAGCCCGTCCCGTGTGATGCCGGCATTGTTGACGAGCACGTCGAGCGCGCCCCAGCGGTCGAGCACGGCGTCGACGTGCTCCTGTGCTGTCTCCGGGTCGGCCACGTCCCCCTGCAGCGACAGTGCCTCGGTCCCCTGATCTTCGAGCGTATCGACGAGGGCCGCGGCGGCATCGGTCGAGGAGCGAAAGGTGAACGCCACGTTGGCCCCCGCGTCGGCGAACGCTTCGACGAGGGCGCGTCCGATCCCGCGCGTTCCTCCAGTGACGAGGGCGGTAGAACCGCGAAAGTCGGTCTGCATGGTGGCACACTGGGTGCTGTGGATGAGTGCAGGCTTGGGCTGAACTCAGCCCTTGCTCTCGGAAGATTGGGAATCCCGTCCAGAAAGGCAAGAGACTGCCGCGCACCTGCCACTTGCCGAACTCGAGGAGTCCTCCCAAACACCGACACGACGGATCCCAAACAGCATACCTCAATGCCCTCGGCGACCGACGGGAGTCGACGACTGTCTGTCAGTCAGCATCTCAGGATCGTTTCGGAAAACGCCGACACGAACGGCGCGAGAAGAGCACGCCCATCTGTTCATGGGAAGCGCTCCAGCAGGGAGGCCGTCGGAGCGTCTTTCCATTCCCATGCAAATTCTTTTGTCGACCCAGTCCCTGTCCGACGCACCTCAAGCTCCACCTCCGACGCGTTCTCCAGGATGTCGGTCCCCTCCACCGTGCGGGGAAAGTAGAGCGAGTTTCGGCGGTACAACACGGTGTTCCCCCCAGTGACGAACGCTTCTCGAAGGGGACCGTGGTCCGTCTGGACTGGGCGGTACAGGTTGTCTCGTACGTGAAGCTGCGTTCTGGCCCCGGGTCCCGCGATGATCCCATCTCCCCCTCTCTCCACGAACCAGTACACGTCGATCTGGATCGTTTCAAAATACTCCTTGCGTCGCTTCTCGATGAGCTCCTGGGCTTTTTCCTTTCGGAGCGAAAGAACCCCCATTTCCGGCTGGAGTGACACGAGGGACAGTTCGAGGCTCCAGAAGGTGGCGTAGGTCCGGGAACGGGAGGTGCCACCGGGGCCCACGCTCTGGAAACGACTGGACCACTTTCTAATGAGCGACTGGTAGTCTCGCTCAACCTGATACTGAACCTTTTCCTCCTTCTCACTAATGGCGAGGACCCTCAGGGAGTCGGGGTGATGGCTTACAGTACGCTCCGTCGGCAAGAAGCGATCGGCAACCTCTCCTACGTCGACCGAATACAGACTTCCTCCGCCACACCCCACGATGAGAAGAGGCAACAGGAGCCCAACGAGCACTCCGAGGCAGCGGCGTAACGACGAGGGAATAGGGGCGAAAGACAGACGCATGACTCGGAGGGGGTCATTCAGGGAAAGGAAAGCAGCGTGAAGAACACGCGACGTGTGGAAAATAAGGCTCGCCCGGTCGGTGTGCAATTCGCTTCGCCTAGGCCTTACGGCAATCGCATCGTAGCGACGACGGCCCGTTTGCGCTCTCCAGGAGCAGGCTGTCGGGGCCCCACGTGCCCTGAGCGCTGCGACACGACATGAAGTTCGTACTGCGGAGTAGTGAGATGCTTCCAGAGCACACTCCGACTGAGAAGAGTGTCTTAGACTGACAGCCAATCCTTTTGCTTCGCGAGTCGCCTCGCTCGTCTCGTCCATTTTTGGGCCGCCCAGACGGACCCCCCTCGGTGTAAAAGGCTCCCGACGCGTGGGACTGCCCTGCCGGTATGGCGAAGCAGGACGCATCTACCGGCATACAGGTCGGCTGAGGCTCTTTACGAATCCAACCTCACATCACCGGAGGACTTCCATGCCTTCACCGACATCCGTTCCCCGATTAGAGGCCACTGAGCCTTCACCGCTCGACAATGGTTCGGCATACAATCGCCCTGCGTCCAAGTCCCTACGCCCCGAGGAGAGATTCGATTTCGTCGGGGGTCCCGGCTCCCCGGGCCTCCACGTCGTCACCCAGAGTGCGCCCTACGAGGCCCTGCAGTACCTGTCCGGCCCCCACTTCTACGAAACGGGTAGCCCCATTCTCGTGCATGCGACGGAGCGTCGGGGCCCATCGGACGGGGGAGAGAAGCTGCTCTGTCAATCGCTGCCGGATCTCGTCGGGATCGGTCGTCGGGGCGGCCGTTACGTTTGGATACACGGGACAGCGGGGCGGATCGATGGTCACCGTCTCGAGCATTTCAGTGAGCCCCTCTCGGGCGTACTCCATGAGGGGCGAATGGAACGCACCGCTTACGGGCAGTGGCATGGCGCGCCCATCGATGGCCCCCGTGGCCCGCTCCACGGTCTCTACATCACCTGAAATGACAATTTGTCCCGGCGCATTGTAGTTGGCAGGCTGTACGACCCCCTCCCTCTCCGCGGAAATTTCTTCACAAACCGTCTCAACCTCGGCAATGTCGGCCCCCAATACGGCCGCCATGGCGCCGGGGCGTTTGGACTCCGCTTTGCTCATCAGTTCGCCGCGCCGCCGCACCACACGCAGGCCCTCCTCGAACGAGAGTGCCCCCGCGGCCGCCAGCGCACTGTATTCCCCCAGACTGTGTCCCGCCACCATGTCGGGCTGGAATCCTCCGGCGTCGAGCACCGCCATGGCCGCCAAGCTGTGCGTGTAGAGAGCAGGTTGTGTCACGGCTGTCTGCTTCAGTGCCTCCTCCGGAGCGCTAATGCTCGATCCTATCCCAAACATGAGCGTAAGCAGGTCGACCTCGAGCATGTCGTTCGCAACCTCGAACCGGGCCCGCGCCTCGTCGTGCTGCTCGTAGA
Organism: uncultured Salinivenus sp.; assembly: GCA_964564875.1. GTDB lineage: Bacteria > Bacteroidota > Rhodothermia > Rhodothermales > Salinibacteraceae > Salinibacter. The sequence goes on along the minus strand of CAZMDV010000134.1, from coordinate 1,941 downwards.
GCTCGTAGCCCATGCCGACCGACTGGGAGCCCTGTCCGGGAAAGAGAAAGGCAGTGGCCATAGCAATTTCGAATTCCGAGTTTCGAAGTGCGAATGGTGATGTGCGGATCGTGGACGAGTGGGACCGAGGCGCGTTGCCAATTCGGCATTCGACACTCGCCACCCACAACTTTCAGCCGTACGCCCAGGTGAGATGCCCCGCGCCCCACGTAAAGCCCCCGCCGAAGGCCGTGACGATGAGTTCGTCGCCCCGCTCCAGCTCCTCCTCCCAGTCAAAGAGACAGAGGGGAATCGTCGCGGCTGTCGTGTTGCCGTAGCGATCGATGTTGAGCATCACCTGACCGGACGAGAGTCCCATACGCTTGGCCGTCGCGTCGATGATGCGCTGGTTGGCCTGATGCGGCACGAGGTAGTCCACGTCCTCCGCGTCGAGGCCGTTGCGGTTCATGACCTCTTCGCATACGTCCGCCATGCGTGTGACGGCAAATTTGAAGACCTGGCGCCCCTCCTGGTTGAGATAGTGCATGTGTGCGTCGACGGTCTCGTGGGTCGGGGGGTTGAGGCTTCCCCCCCCCCGCATGCACAACAGGTCGCGGTGCTCGCCGTCGACGTGGTGGACGGCGTCGTGGAGGCCTGCCTCCTCGTCGGCCTCTAGCACGACGGCTCCTGCCGCGTCGCCGAACAGGATGCAGGTGGTGCGGTCCGTGTAATCGACGATCGAGCTCATCTTGTCCGCCCCAATGACGAGGACCGTTTCCGCTTGGCCAGTTTCAACGAACTGTGCACCCGTCGTAAGGGCATAAACAAAGCCGCTGCAGGCCGCCGAGAGGTCAAACCCCCATGCGTTGGACGCCCCAAGGTTATCTTGAACGAGGCACGCCGTTGCCGGAAAGAGCATGTCGGGCGTCACCGTGGCCACGACAATGAGGTCTACCTCGTCCGGTCCAATGCCCCGCTTGTCGAGGGCCTCCTGGGCGGCCTCCGTGGCCATGAAGGCTGTGGCCTTGCCATCGTCCCCCAGAATGCGGCGCTCCCGTATGCCTGTCCGGGTTCGGATCCACTCGTCGTTCGTCTCCACCATCCCCTCCAAGTCGCTGTTTGTCAGCCGCTGCTCAGGCAGGTAGTGGCCGACGGCGGTGATGGCGGCCTGACGGGAAGACGGAGGCGAAACGGAAGACATGGGGATAGCGGACAATGCGAGGAGTACGAGGAGACGCCCGGCGTGCTACGCAAGGTGGGCGCTGAAGGCCTCCTCCAGGGCATGGGCAATGTCCTCCGAGGCGAGCGTCGTAGCAGAATGAATCATCTGAGCGATGACGTCTGAGGTGGAGCGCCCGTGCCCGACGAGCACATTCCCATTGACGCCCAGGAGCGGGGCCCCTCCCTGCGATTCCGGATCGAACCCCTCCCGCACTTCGTCGAGCACCCCCGCCACGAGCTCCCGCTCGTCCGGTTCGAGGCCCTGACGATCCATCTCTTGCTGGGTCATCTCCGAGAGTACCGTCGTCATGCTCTCTCCGAACTTCAGAAGAGCGTTGCCGACAAACCCGTCGCAGATGATAATGTCGGCGGCGTAGAAGAGAAGATCACTGCCCTCCACATTGCCGATAAAGTGCAGGTCCTCGGCGTCTTGGAGCAGGGCATGGGCCTTCTTCACCTGCTCGTTACCCTTCCCCGGCTCTTCCCCGATGTTGAGCAGGCCGACCGACGGATTTTCGTTCTTGAGGATCTGACGCGCATAGACGGTGCCCATCCGGGCGAACTGAAGGAGGTGGGGCGGCTTGCAGTCCACGTTGCTTCCGATGTCGAGGACGACGGACGACCCCTTCAAGGTGGGAAAGAATCCGGCGATCGACGGCCGTTCTACGCCAGGAATCCGTTGCAGGATGAACATGGACGCCGCCATGATGGCCCCCGTGTTGCCGGCACTCACGAAGGCGT
>CAZMDV010000133.1:0-7170 GCA_964564875.1 uncultured Salinivenus sp. | reverse complement strand
GCGGCACGATGCACAATCGATGCTCAGGAACGGAATGAGTAACAAACGGGCCTGGTTTGATATTAAATATCCCCCATCGGGACGTGCCGACACGTGAAGAAGGGACCGCTCCCCATGGCTCCCAGTGGAACTTGGACCACCGACGACCGAGAAAATGGCTGACGGCCACGGGTCGGCAGCCCACAGCACCGGTTAGGCTTGCTCCCTCTCGCAAACGGCCCGGCGACCTACTGTGCGTATTGCGTTTGCGTCGGTTCGGCTCCGCCCGCTTGCCAGCGTGGCGGTGATTGTAGTGGCGTGGGGACTGCTCGGAGCAGCATCTGCCCAGCCCCGTCCCGACGTGACGCTTTGGGTTCCGGCGGACAGCGTCACGACAGGGGAGCCGTTCATCCTTACGATTGAGGGAAGTACGCCTGCGCATCGGGGCATCGCGTTCCCCTCGGCTACTGCCGATTCGGCCTTCGGCGATCTGGAGGTGCTGAACCGGAGCGACGTGCACACGCGGCGTGTCGGGAGCGGCTATGCGATTGACAGCGTCTCGTACACCGTGAGGACCTCGGCCCGCGACTCGGTTCGCATCCCGCCTGTCCCGATCCGGGTCGACGCTGCGGCGGGCACGTTGACCACATTCACCGAGCCTCGGGCCGTAGAGGTGCGAGCGGGGCGCGAACTGCTCACACCTCGCCCCCTTGAGGAGGAGCCATGGGGCCCGCTCCGGTGGTTCGGGCTGGCTGCGATTGTGGGCGGGGCGCTCTATGGGGCGGCCTACTTGTGGACCGGTCTTCGAGAAGCGGTGGGCTCCCGAAGAGAACGGGCCTCGGAGCAGCGCCCCGCGCCGACTGAGTCGGACCCCGACCCCTACGCGGCGGCCACCCGACAGCTGCGCGAGCTCCAGTCACACGACCTGACCGAGCCGGACGCCATCGAAGCCTTCCACGTCGCCTTGGCCGACGTGGTGGGCACGTACCTGTCGCAACGGATGGGCATAACGACGGAGGAGCGCACGACGGAGGACCTGATGACCGTCCTCGATCGGCGGACCGACGTGCCCCCAGAAGCGGCCGATCACCTCCGAACCGTGCTGGAGCAGGCCGACCGCGTCAAGTTTGCGGCCGCACGTCCCGATTCGGCGACCGCCACGGAGGCCTTGCAAGCCGCTCGGACAGCCCTCAATATCCTCGAAGACGCTGCTCCGTCCACGTCCCCGGCCTTCGATGCCGATCGCCGATCGGGATGACGGCCTTCCGGGAACGTCGAGTCCAGTCTGATTAGAAGAGGGGGCCCATCCGCCTCGATTCTCCCTCGTGCCGGGCCCGAGCGGGCGGATGAAGACGCGGACGCGTGGCGTGCAGACGTCCGTGGGGCAACGCGAGGCCGATGCGGTTCGCTCCGCCCAGACGCAGGTCGCTTCCTCCGACGCTAGTATCGGAGGGCTCGCCGAACCGAGCCGGGGACGGGCTCATCCAACGGAATGCTCACTGCTAAAGCGCACTCAACTCCACCTCAAACAAAACAATGCGGTCCGAAGAAGGAATTCTCGCATCAATCGCCCTCGCCCTGATTGCGGTTATCGTCTACATCGTCCCCACTGCCCACACCCAAGAGATGCCTCGCGACGGCGAGGCCCTGCTTGGGGCCATGAAGATCGAGGCGGGCGACTGGGTGGCCGACGTGGGGAGCGGCGACGGAGAGTACACGCTCCAGATGGCCGAGGCCGTTGGCGACTCGGGGCGGGCCTTCGCCGTCGACATCGACGAGGACGACCTTGAGGAGCTCAACGAGGCGATCAAGGAGCAGGGCGTCGAAAATATCACCTCGGTCTCGAGCGTCTATGACAACCCGATGCTGCCCCGTCGCTCCTTCAGCGCGATGCTGATCCGGAACGCGTACCACGAATTCACGGCGCACGAACAGATGCTCCGGCACCTCCGGACGGCGCTGAAGCCGGGGGGGCGGCTCGTCATGGCCGAGTCGATCGAGGACGAGATGGTCGAGCGGGGTCGTGCGGCCCAGGTCGAGGGGCATGACCTGGCCATGCGGTATGCCCGAGAGGAACTGAGGGAGGCGGGGCTCAGGATCGTCAACGAGGTGGATACGCTCCGACGTTCGGACGTGTACGACCGCCGGTACTGGATGATGGTGGCGGCTCGGCCTGAACGAAACGGCGGATCTTGAATCGCTCTCCCACCACAATCGAGTGGAGTGCGCGGCGGTGAATGCAGGCCGCTACGGCTATGTGCAACTTGCTTCCCGCCCCAGATCCTCTTCTCAGAGCGGACACTTGGACACACGCGGCGTCACCGAGACGGCGGCCGCTGCATAGCTCGTTGGCTCGCTCATCGATTTCCGCTGGACTCACGATGGACTGGACATGCTTCCTTCCGGCCCTGCTCGCTGCCCCCCGTCACCCCGTGTGCATGGCATCCTCTAACCTCGATGAGAGCCGGCCGACTTGACCTGATCGGGACGGTCCTACAGCGATCCGGCGGGGATTACGCCGTCCGGCTCACCACGCGCGAGGAGCTGGGCGTAAACCGGAACCGCCAGGAGGAGCTGCTCGCCCAATTCGAAACGGACGTCTCGGAGGAGCCCCCTGACGAGAATTTTTCCAACACCAGACGAAGCCCGTTGCTGCGGGCGGTTTAGAGGTGCTGCGCACAGAGACTCGCGAGCGTCCAACTCGACATACCCCTCTCGTTCGGACATTTCAGGGGAATCCACCCACCCTCGAACCCGAAGAACTTGCCTCTCTCCCCCTTCACTTCGCGAGGGCGCCTCAACACGGCCTCCGAGCGGAGGTCGAGGAACAGTCTGTCGTGTCCCGGGCCTAGCGCGACGTCACTGGTTCCCCGGAACTGTGCTCCCCATTCTCGAGACGCTCCTGCTTTACCTCCTGCCAGCGCTCGGCAAAGTCCTCGAAGAAGGACTCCATGAGGTCGTAAAAGGCCTTCATGTGCTGGAGGCTCTCCTGTGTCTTCCTAGTTTCTTCCCCCTCCGGATCGACCCGGGCAAGCATTCGCTCAGCGAGCGCCCGATTTTCCCGGACCGTCTTCATGTTGAACTTGAAGTTGTTGAAGAAGATGTCAGGGTGGGACGTGTAGTAGTTGCGTCGGTTGTTGGGCCCCTCCACTTTACGGACGAGGTCGAAGTCATCGAGGCGCCGCACGGAAATGGAGATCGGCCCCTTCGATCGGTCGAGAATTTCGACCATGTCGTCGAGAGACACCGGATCGCTCTTCGTGAGGAGAAGCCCAACGATCAGTCCCTGCAGTCGTCGGAGTCCGTAGGACTCATAGATGTTGCCGAACTCCTCGATTAACTCTCTTTCAACTGGGGATGGCGCTTTCGAGTTGCTCATTGTGTGCTGCTGGAAACAGTGATAAGGAACGCCAGCCTAAGAAGACTGACAACGGTGGGGCATTATTTGGATGTTAAAGCGGTCAAATAGTTGCGAGGCGACAGTTTTTTGTCGTAACTACCCATGAACCAGCCATGAATCGATTCTATGTAGGAATCAGGAGCACAAAATTACCGGGGTTCAATGACGATTTGGCTCCCAAAGCCTCGCCTCCACACAGGGTCACGAAACCGGCGTCGGGTCCGAACCCATTCCCGTGATAGGGGGGCGAGGTTCCAAACTGTGGTTCTCCCGGGTGTCGTCCGCAATGATGTGGCGGTTCACGCTTCCGACCCTCTTCACCGGTGTGCATCGGCGCATTCTCGGCGACTGACGCCCTCCCTCCAGATGCTCGTCTGGCCGAGTCAGGCGGGCGCCGAAACGTCGGTCGCGCGGGAAAACATCGCGCAGAAAAACACAGGGCCGCAGGTTTGCCTCAACGAGGCAGAGTCGCCCTCACCGATGCCGGATGACACCTCCAATACAGCAGATGGGCCCGACCGGTCGGGGTCGGGCCCACTGCTTCCTGGTTGCAACACGACGTTCTTGCCTTGTTCGGTGGGAGCAGGCGCGGCCGTTAACTGCACCGCGAGTGGCCGCAGTCTGCGCACTCCATGCAGCCCTCCACGTGCCGCACGTTCGAGGAGCCACACTTGTCGCAGGTTACCTCGTGGTCTTCGGCGTGCGCACGGAGCGCTTTCGCCATGGACTGGCCGAATGAGGCAATCGAGCCTTCGGCCTTTTCTAGCTGCTCCACCAGGAACCCAATTGGGGACCCGTGGCGCAGCGCCGTAGACACGAGTCGCGTCTCTTCCCGCACTCCGTCCGACGGCATGTGGCTGGTAATGTCGTCGATCACCACCGCTCCGTCGGGGCCGAGCAGGGAGTAGTGCCGACTCTTGTTTTTTCGGATGTACCCTTCATCAATCCGCTCACTGTAATCGCTGAAGAGCGGAGCTTCGCCTTCTGACTTGAAGGCAAACACCTCGTAGGGATCTTCCTCAAGGAAGCCGACGAGAATCGTCCAGTGATCCCCTTGGTGCCGCACGCGGTGGATGGCGCACGGCAGGGTTTCGGGACGGGCGGGCGCTTCGGTGCGGGGCACGGTCCCCTCGTCGTCTGCGTCGTCGCCGGAGAGGACTGCACTCATCGTGCCGGCGCGGTAGGTCGTCACGCCCTTAATGACGCCTGTGTCGTGGGCCTTCTTGTAGAGCTCCTTGAAGTCTTCGAAGGGATAGTCGGCCGGCACATTGACGGTCTTCGACATCGAAGAGTCCACGAAGGGTGCGAGCGCCTTCATCTGTGCGAGGTGGTCGTCTACGTCCAGGTCCCGGGTCGTGACGGCCCAGTCGGCGTCCGGGTCCCAGGTGCCGCCGGCCTCCATGTGGCGAACCGCGTAGTCCTTGACCACCTGGTCCTTACAGATGCCGCGCGTCGGGTGAATCTGCCAGTGGGTGTAGCCCTCCTCCTGGCAGCGAAGCACCGTCTCGTCGCCCTGCTCCTCCGCGGTCCAGGCCGTGCCGTCGGCGTCGATGTCCTGACCTGCCTCGTAGGCGCCGGGGGACATGGGCGGACGGTCGAGGATTTCGGGCAGGGCCGGCTGCTCGGAGGTGCGGATGTAGCTGTGCATGAACACCGGCTCGATGCCGCTCGACGGGGCGTTGCCCAGCGTGGACGTATTGCCCGTCGGCTGAATCGAGAGCAGGTGACTGTTTCGCAGCCCCAGGTCCCCGATCATCTCTTTCGTCTTGTCCGAGAGGCGCTGCACAAAGGGACTGCTCAGGTACTCGTCTTTGTCGAACAGCGGGAACGCGCCTTTTTCCTCAGCGAGACGGGCACTGGCCTGATAGGCCCGATTGGCAAGGTGCTCCTGGAACTCGCGCATCACACGGACCCCCTCTTCCGACCCGTAGCGTTTCTTCATCATCATGAGGGCCGAACCGTCGCCGTAGTGCCCGAGGCCGATGCGGCGCTTCTCCTGCAGGTTGCGCTGCTGCTCCTCCAGGGGGACGTAGCTCAGGTCGTTGACGTTGTCCAGGAAGCGGACGGCAAGCGGGACGAGGTCGTCGAGAAGATCGTAGCTGATCTCACCTTTTTCTCGGTCCACCAGTTGCGTTACGTTTAGATTACCAAGCAAGCATACACCTCCGACGGGGAGGACTTGCTCACCACACGGGTTTGTTGCGTTTATATGTTCTACGTAGTTGAGATTATTTTCTCTGTTGATGGTGTCTACAAAGATGACACCCGGCTCATTTCTTTCGTACGTCGACTGCATAATTTTATCCCAAATTTCTCGGGCGTCGTAGATGGCCTTCTCCCCGGTGGCCGGGTCGCGCCACGTCTTGACGGTGCCGCCCTTCTCCTGGTAGGCCTTCAGGTTGCCGTCCCAGTGCTCCTTGTAGAACTCCTTTTCGTTTTCGTAGTCGGGAAAGCGAAGCGCCCACTTCTCGTCGTTTTTGACCGCCTCCATGAACTCGTCGGTCACGAGCACCGACATGTTGAACTTGTGGAGACGTCCGGGCTCCTGCTTCGCCTCGATGAACTCGATCACGTCCGGGTGCCAGATGCCCATCGTCACCATCTGGGCGCCTTTCCGAATTTTGTCTTTCACGTCGTCGCGGTCGGACTTCATCCCGGAGCCGGCCACGATGGTGGCGGCCTGCTTATTCCAAACGTCGAGCATCTGCACGGCACCGGGCGTCATGGAGCCGACGCCGCCGATGCGTGCACCACGGGGCCGCATGACGTGGGCGCAGAAGCCGTACCCTCCCTCGCTGGCCAGAATCTTGGCCTGGCGGGTCAGCTCCGCCTGGATCTCGTCCATCGAGTCCTTGTCATATCCCTGAAACCCACTGACAAAACAGTTAATCAGTGTGGCCTTGCCCAAACCGGTGCCAGCGTTGGCGAAGATGCGGCCGCCGGGGGTGAAGGGAAAGGGACCGGTATCTAACCCCTTTCCGCTCAGAAGCTGATAAAAGCGCCGCGTCCACGCAGCCGAATCGTCTTCGACCGAGGCCATGGCCCGCGCATTGCGGTACCAGGTGTCCGGCACCCGATCGTCGGTGCCGTACTGATAGTTCTGCTCATAGACCTCTTCGGAGATTTCGGTTTCGAAGATGTCCTCGTTGGTCCGATCGTCCGTAATGCGGTCGCTCTCCGAAAGCGAATACTGATGCGATCCGTTTTTGGCCGACCGGGTCGCGACACTCACGCCGTTGGAGGCGTGTCCATTGGTGGATTCCTGAGGAGAAGTGGCGACATCGGCCGACGAAGATTCCGATGGCGAGGAGGATTTCTGGGACATAACTGTGCGCTCTAATGAATAAAAAACTTCGGGCGGTTGGGCGCGTCGAAGGCCAGGGCGCGCTGGAGAGATGCGACTCTGGATGGACTGCTCCGTATAGCAGGGCGGACTGCCAGGGAGGGCCGAGCCAGCGCCGTCACTCAACTCTTACGTCGCGGACCACGTGACCCCTGAGACGCGCAGGACCCCCTCTCCGACCCGGAGGCCGAAAAGGGGCGTGATCGCTCTCCGGACGGGCATTCGGGCTCTGACCGTTGCGCGACAGCGCCGGAGTTTCACCGGACTTCCCCCGAGACACAGGCGAACATATCGGCGCGATGCCTGCCGCCGTGCCACGACAGCACAACTCCGGAGAACACGTGCTCAATAAGTGTGCCATATGCCCTATGTACGGTAGGTCTTCAGTACCAGAGTATCAAGCGACTCCGGAAAGTTGCTGTTATTGGGTTAGCGCTGAGACCTCGGC
>CAZMDV010000132.1:0-7249 GCA_964564875.1 uncultured Salinivenus sp. | reverse complement strand
GGCAGGAGGTGGCGACGGGACTCTACGTGGCGACGGGGCTGAGCGCGGTTGTGAGTTACTATAGCGGCACCTGGGCGATCGACACAGTGTCCATCGCGACGCCCGGGGCCGCCCAAACCCTGTCAACCCACTCATTCTGGGCATGGTACACGATGGTGTCTACGGGGGGATATGCCCTGCTCCGGATTCTTGGGGTATTTGTCCCGTGGGTCCGGGCCCGACGCTCCGTCCACGCCGTCCTCTTCGTCATCGGGCTGGGAACCCTCTTCCCGCTGTACAAGACAGGGGAGAACGGGGGCGCCATGGTGTACAAGCGAGGCGTGGGCGTCACGCGCATTCAGAAGATGCCGGTCACGTCGCCCGCGGCTCCGGACTCGACCCGGCAGGACACGGTTCAGGCCGCCCGCCCTGCCCCCCACTCCAAGGTGCCGTAGCGCCTCCGGACGCATTCAGAAGGCGACCAGATCGCGCGCCGCCTCCAGAATCCCCTCGTCGTTTGGCAGGACGGCCCGCTCCAGCGAGTGGGCAAAAGGAATGGGTGTGAACTCACCGGCCACGCGGCGGATGGGAGCGTCGAGATACTTGAACGCGTCGTCCCCAATTTGCGCGCAGATCTCGGCACCGAAGCCAATAAACTCGTGGTCCTCGTAGACCACGAGCACGCGGTTGGTCTTCTGCACCGACTCCAGAATCGTCTCCGAGTCGAGGGGCGTGATCGTCCGGAGGTCTACCACCTCCACGTCGACGCCTTCATTCTCGAGCTCGTCCGCCACGTTGAGCGACTTCTGGGTCATCAGGCCGTAGCTCACGATCGTCATGTCCGACCCTTCACGGGCGATGCGCGCCTCGCCGAACGGAAGCGTATAGTGCTCCGGCGGGGTGGGCGTGCGGGCGGAAGCGGCGCGGTAGAGGGCCTTGTGCTCCAGAAAGAGCACCGGATCCTCCATCCGGATGGCCGTTGCCAACAGTCCCTTCGCGTCGGCGGCGGTGGAGGGGAGGGCCACCTTGAGGCCTGGCGTGTGGCCGAAAATCGACTCGACGTTTTGCGAGTGGCAGAGGCCGCCGTGGATGTAGCCTCCGCACGGCGCCCGAATCACCATGGGGCAGCGCCACTGCCCGTCGGATCGGTAGTGGATGGGGGCCACCTGGTTGCGCATCTGCTGCATGGCCGGCCAGATGTAGTCGGCAAACTGGATCTCGACGACCGGACGGAAGCCACTGGCGGCGTAGCCAACACCGGTGCCCACGATCGATCCCTCGGCCAGGGGCGAATTGAAACAGCGGTCCTCGCCGAACTGGGCGGTGAGGTCTTTCGTGGCCGTAAACACGCCGCCCTTGTCGCCGGCCACGTCTTCGCCGTAGACGATGATCGACTCGTCGCGGTTCATCTCCTCCTTGAGTGCCCGGTTGATGGCGTCGACCATCACAATGGGCTCGGCGTCCTCGTCGACGTCGTCCGCCGAGTCGTAGTCGATGCCGTGGTCGCCTTCGAAGAAGACGTGGTCGGTGGCCGTTTCGGGGGCCGGGTCGTCCTGCTGTCTGGCCCATTCGGCCGCCGCGTCGACCTCCTCGCGGACCTCCTCCCGCATGGCCTCCACCTCATCGTCGGTGAGGATGCCCTCCTCGATCAGAGCCGTCTCCATGCGGGTGATGGGATCAATCCGCTGGTCGGCCTCCAGTTCGTCGGAGGTGCGGTACTTGGTGTGGTCGTCCGACGATGAGTGGGAGAACAGCCGCACCACGTCGGCCACGAGGCACACCGGGCCGTTGCCGGCGCGGATGTGCTCGATCGCCGCCCGGGCCGCGGAGGCGCTGGCGAAGAAGTCGGTGCCGTCCACGCGCATTCGGCTGAGCCCCTCGTAGCCCGCGGCCAGCTTGTAGGGCGTGCCGCCGGCCGTCTGCTCGTCGATGGGGACGCTGATCGCGTACTTGTTGTCCTGCACGAAGAAGAGGGCCGGGGCCTGCTCGCGGGCAGCCCAGTTGAGGGCCTCATGGAAGTCGCCCTGCGAGGTGGCGCCCTCGCCACAGGAGACGTACACGTAGTTGTCGTTTCCTCGCTGCTGGATGGCGAAGCCAAACCCGAGGCCGGGGTTGAACTGCGCCCCCACGGGCGACGCCGTCGTAAGCACGTTCAGGTGCTTCAGCCCGAAATGCTCCGGCATCTGCCGCCCGCCCGAGTTGGGGTCGTCGGCCTTGGCGAGGTGGGCCAGGAGGGCCTCGCGGGTCGTCATGCCCAGCGACAGCGCCATGCACAGGTCCCGGTAGTAGAAGCAAAACCAATCGTGCCCCGGCCCCTCTCCAGGACGCGAGTACAGGCTGATGGCCGACTGCGCGGCCTCGTGACCGGCACAGCCGATATGGAAGTGGCCCTTGCCCTGCTTGAGCAGCGTCATCATCTTCTCGTCGAGCCGCCGCGAAAGCATCATCGTGCGGAGGCGCTGCCGCAGCTCATCGGCCTCAAAATCGGCGGGCGTCAGTTCGTCGATGTCGATTGATCCGTCCGACTCGATGGACGGGATCTGTGGAATGGCGGCGTGGCCGTCCCCGTGCCTCAGGTCTTCGACCGGAATGTCCTCCTCGACCGTCTCCACGGCCTCTTCGCCGTCGGGAGGGGAGGAGGCCTCCCCATCCGAGAGGTCGGGGTCCGGCGCTTCCGACTGCGACGGGTCTGAGGAGTCTTCCTGGGGATCGAGATCGGTGTCATTCGTGTCTTGCATCTTGAGATTAGCCATTGGTCGAAACCATCTACAGTGAGTCAACACGGCCCGGGCGGTCGTCCAGGGAACGCCCTCACCGACCAAAGAGACAGGAGCGGTTCACACGTGGAGTCCGGGGCCGGTGGAGAGGGACGTCTTAAGTCCCATGGGAAATAGGTCTCCAGGAGCGTAACTACCGCTCGAAAGCGCTTCCGGGTCAGGGGGTACCGAAGAGGGTAACACCCCCCAAAATGCAACACTTTCATTATATGAAATCTCCCTGCCATCCAAAAGGTCCTTCCACGGAAGACGACAGAAGAACGAAGGAAGGTTCGGGAAAAGACGCCCCGAACGCAAGGGACGAGGGGAGGTGCGGGCCTACGCCTCCACGGCTTCCGGTTCCGGCTCGTAGGGGAGCTCAAACCAGAACCGTGTGCCCCGCCCCTTCGTGCTCTCGACGTGAATCTCTTCACCGTGGGCCTGAAGAATTTGCTTGACGATGCTCAGGCCGAGCCCGGTCCCGCCACTTTCGCGTGAGCGGTCCGGATCCACCCGGTAGAAGCGCTCAAAGATACGGTCGAGGTGGTCTTCGTCGATGCCCTGTCCGGTGTCGATAACCTCGATACGAACTTTGTCGAGGCGCCGCTGCACCCGGCACCGCACCGATCCGCTGCTCGTGTACGCAATGCCGTTCTCGATAAGGTTGGTCAGCACCTGGCGGATGCGGGGGCGATCCGCGCGGACGAAAAATTGCGGCACGTTGACCTGCAGGTCGAGCCCTTTTTCCTCAGCCTTCGGGCGGAGCATCTCAGTGACCTCGTTCATCAAGTCCTTCAGGTCGAACACCGACTGGTTGATGAGGTCCTCCCGGTATTCGAGCCGGGCGATGTCAATCAGGTCGTTGAAGAGATTTTGGAGTCGGTTCAGGTTAGTCAGGGCCTTTTCGGCGTACATCTTCCGCTGCTCGTCGTCGAGGCCCGGGGTGCCGAGGACCTCCAGGTACCCGCTAATGGAGAAGATGGGATTGCGGACCTCGTGCGAGACGTTGCCGATGAACTCGCTCTGGAGCCGAGTCATGCGTTCCAGCTCATCGATCTTCTCCCGGAACGCGTCGGAGGCGTGATTCAGGCTCTCAGCGAGGTCCTGAAACTCCGCTGCGCGGGAGTCGACCTGAATTTTGCCCGCAAACTCCCCGTCGGCCACCCGTCGCGCCGTTTCGCTGATGCTCGTGAGGGGCGTGGTGACCTGGTAGGCCGCCACAAAACTTCCGATGAGGGCCAAGATGAGGGCCAGCACCATGCCCAGGATGAGCACGACCTGAGACCGCTTCGCGAGGCCATAAAGAGGGGGGGGCGGCTGGCCCACCTGCACGACCAGGTTCGAGGATGGTCGGTAGAGGGCGGCAACGAAGAACGATTGCCCGCTCTCCGACTCGTATTGCGCGAACCGGATCGTTTCCTTCTCCAGGCTCCGGAGGGCCGACACGTCGATTAGCGTGTCGACCGGGAGCGGCGGGGCCGTCTGCGAGGTGGGGCGATAGGTCGTGTCGGGCGCGAGAAGGGCGGTGCGCAGATCCCGGAGCTCCGTGAGATTATCTACGATGCGCCCACGGCGCGTAGGGTCCGGCTCTTGCTCGACCTGAACGGCAATCCGATGGGCCTGATTGCGGAGGGTCTGGTTCATGGCCGTGCGCGTCTCGCCCCGCAGGACCAACATCACGTAGAGCCCGACCCCTACGACGGCGGTCCCCACGAACAGCGCAAACGTCAGAACCATCCAGGTTTGCGTCGACGCCCGGCGCGGCAGTAGGAAGTCCCAAATCGACCGAAGAAAAGACATACGTCACAGGTGACGAACGAGCCCCGCAACTCACGACAGGAGTCCAACAGAGCCGGGTGTAGAGTCTGGGCGAAGACTCCGTCTCAGCCCCCGAGTTTCACCCTGTCATCCGGAGGGACTGAAGGTGTTCTCGGGGCTGCAAGGGGCCCTTGTCCACGGCGTGCTGTTCCGCGACACGTTCGTGCTCGGCCCTTTTTCAGTGAGACCACCGGTTGGAAGAACGGTGGATCGGGGGCCTCACTCGACCCGGAAGGCGAACTCAGACTCCTAGGCTTCAGCCGACTCCTCTTCCTGCACAAAGCGGTACCCAACGCCGCGAACCGTCTGAATGTGCTTGGCAAAGTCGCCCAGCTTCTCGCGGAGGTTCTTGATGTGGGCATCCACGGTTCGCTCCGTTACCATCATCGCGTCCTTCCAGATGGTTTCGAGCAACTGCTGGCGGGTGAACGCCTTACGGGGATGTCGCACGAGGTATCGCAGCAGCTCAAACTCGGTCAGGGTCAGCCCAAGGTCTTCGCCGTTCAGTTCGGCGCGGTATTCGTCCTCGTAGATCTTGAGGCCGTCGACCTCGAGAATGCTGCTCTCCTCGACGCCGGACCGACGCAGCACGGCTTTCACGTGCGCCACGAGCACCTGCGGGGAGACCGGCTTGGTCAGGTAGTCGTCGCCCCCGAGCATCAGGCCCTCAATCTGATCTTCCTCCTCAGTCTTCGCACTCAGAAAGACGATGGGGATCTCTTCGGTCTCGACTCGGGAGCGCAGTTCCTTACACACCTCGTATCCGTCCACGCCGGGGAGCATGATGTCGAGCACGATCAGGTCCATCTTGCCAGATGCCTTCTCGAGTGCCTCTTCCCCGTCGAACGCGGTGTGTACGGTATAGCCTTCTTCTTCGAGAAAGTGGCCAACGACTTCAACAACATCTTTTTCGTCGTCGACAACAAGAATGTCAATGTCGCTGGGGTCAGCAGTAATAGGCATTGGTTCAAAAGGGGGTTAGTGAATGAAGAAAAAAGTGTATGCCGCCGCGGGAAAAGGCACAGGAACTGTTAACGCTACCCTAAATCCTATGCGAGAGCCACATGGCGGGATGCATCTAGAACTTTGTCGTTAGGGTTCTAAACGTAACGATGTCGTGTGTCGTTCAGATCTCCCGCGTCACAGCCGAGCGTGACTGGGGGGCAGTTTCGGGGCCGTCGTCCGCCGTCACGTAGCGCCGGGGCACGCGGGGCGAGACGCCGCAGCAGATCTCGTACGGAATCGTCTCGCTCCACTGGGCCACGTCGTACACCGTGGGCCCCGAGGGGCCGAAAAGAACGGCCTCGTCTCCCAGTTCGACGTTTGCCGCGGGGGTTTGGTCGGGAGGGCCAAGATCGACCATACACATGTCCATGCAAATCGTGCCCACGATAGGACGCGAGGTGCCCCCGAGACGAACGGAGGCGCGGCCGGAGCAGAGGCGCGGGTAGCCGTCGCCGTAGCCTGCCCCCAGCGTGGCGATGCGAGTCCGTCGGGGGGCCTGCCAGTGGGCCCCATACGAGATCGGCGTCCCCGCAGGCACCGTCTTAAGCTGGGTCACACGGGCGGTCAGCTGCATCGCAGGACGGAGGTCAAGACGAGCGCTCAGTTCTGGGGTGGCTGCCAACCCGTAGAGGGCAATGCCGGTTCGCACGAGGGGGGACGAGAAACGCTGGAGGGCGTCCCCGAGTGTGAGCAGCGCGCCTGTGTTGGCCGCGTGCACGTGTTCAACAGGCACCTCGAGGGCCTCCACCACGGCCTGGAAGCGCTCCAGTTGGGTCTGGGCGAACGTGCTGCCGGGAGCGTCGGCCGTTGCGAAGTGCGTCCAGATCCCCGCGAGTGTAATCCCCGGCGTCTCGGCGAGGTGCGACAGGATCGCCGGTACGTCCTCGGGGGATAACCCCAGTCGGCCCATGCCCGTGTCGACCTTCACGTGGACTCGGGTGGGAGTGTCCGGCTGTGCGTGGCGGACGACGGCCGCCGCGACGTCGGCGGAAGGCACCGTCAGGTCGAGGTCGTGCTCCACGTACTGGGGCACCTGGGTGGGCGCCGGGGCGCCGAGGACCAAAATGCGAGCGGTGTGTCCCTCCTCCCGAAGAGAAATGCCCTCGGCCAGCCGGGCCACCCCAAAGTGCCGAACGCCCTCGTCGTGGAGCACCCGGGCTACAGGGAGCATGCCGTGCCCGTAGGCATCAGCCTTGATAATCGCCATTATCTCGGTCCCGTCGACCCGGTCCTGAAGGATCCGGGCATTGTGACGAATGGCCGCCAGGTTTATGGTAGCGGTGACCGGGGCGTCCTCGGCGCTGTCTGTCGACCGATCGATGGCGAGTGGAAGGGGTCGATACGCGAGATAGCAGCTTTGCGTAGTCTTTTAATAGTCACCTGCGCGGACGATGGTTCCCGAAAGCGCATCCCTCGTCCACGGCAATCGCATCGTAGCGACGGCGACCCGTTCGCCCCGTTCTCCGGGGACAGAGGTTTGGCGCCCCCGCCTGCCTGAGCGCAGCGACGCGACATTCGTACTGCCGTACTGCGGAGCAGTGAAGTGCTTCTGGAGTGTAGAGTGCTCCCGGGCCCCTGTTCGCCCGTGCGCTTCTGGCACCTGATGCCGAATTTGGTTCACGGTCGACCCGACACGATGTATTCAAAACGGTATAACCTGCGATTTTCTGTTCAAAGGGCCTTCCGACGGG
>CAZMDV010000131.1:0-7254 GCA_964564875.1 uncultured Salinivenus sp. | reverse complement strand
GCATAATTAGCGAGAAAAATATTCTCGGGCGATCTTCCGGTCGTCGAAGGGGCAGGTGTCGGTGCCAATGGTTTGGGTCGTCTCGTGTCCTTTGCCGGCGATAACCACCACATCGCCCGGCGCTGCTGCGTCGGCCGCGGCCTGGATCGCCTCCTCGCGGTCCACGATCCAGCGCATTGCTTCCGGGCGGCGCACCCCGTCGCGGATGTCATCCAGGATAGACACCGGCGATTCTGTGCGCGGGTTGTCGCTGGTTACGATGGCGCGGTCGGCCCGCTGCTCGGCGATGCGGCCCATGCTGGATCGCTTGCTCGGGTCGCGGTCGCCGCCGCAGCCGAAGACGCACCAGAGCATCGCGTCGTCGGGCTTCGCGTCGCGCACGGCCTGCAGGATGTTCGCCAGCGCGTCGGGGGTGTGGGCGTAGTCCACCACGACCGTCGTCCCGTCGTCGAAGCGCAGCGGCTCGAAGCGGCCCGGCACAGACGGCGCTGCGGCCAGGGCGTCGAGCACGGCGTCCGGCCCCGAAGGCGTTCGGGAGAGAGCCCGACCGGCCCCGTAGGCGGCCGCCAGGTTGTAGGCATTGAAGCGCCCGGCCAGCCGGAAGGAGCGCTCCCGCCCGTCGATCTGCAGGCGTAGACCGTCGATCCGGCTTTCCAGGACGGAGACTTCAATGTCCGCGGGGCGATCGAGGGCGAAGGACACGGTCGCGGCCTCCGTGTCGGTCACCATCGTGGGCCCGGCCTCGTCGTCGGCGTTGTAGAGCGCCGTGGCACCGGGGCCGAGGTCGTCGAACAGGGTTTTTTTCGCCGCCCGGTAGGCCTCCGGTGTGCCGTGGTAGTTGAGGTGATCGACCGAGAGGTTGCTAAAGATCGCCACCTCGTAGTCGAGCCCGTGCACCCGACGCTGGTCGAGCGCGTGGGACGATACCTCCATGGCACAGGCCGTGCAGCCGGCCTCCACCATCTGCCGCAGCGTGCGGTGCAATTTGAGCGGCCCCGGTGTCGTGAGGTCCAGCTTGGTTCTCTCGGCGCCCGTCCGCACCTCAATCGTGCTGAGAAGCCCGGCGGGTTCCCCGAGTGCCTCCAGCAGGTGATGGACGAGGTAGGCCACCGTTGTTTTTCCGTTGGTGCCCGTCACGCCCACGAGGCGCAGGGCGTCGGCCGGGTCGTCGTAGAAGGCCGCGGCCGCTTCCGCCAGGGCTACGCGCGTGTCGGTAACGCGGGCAAAGACGGTACCGGGGTAGCGCTCGCGCGCCCGGTCCGGTACCGCCTCGCATACGACGAGACGAGCGCCCTTTTCGACCGCCATGCCAATGAACGAATGTCCGTCGGCGTCCACGCCGCGAATTGCGACGAAGCCGCCGCCGGGCTCAACCGCCCGGCTGTCGTCGGCCAAATGGCCGATCGCAACCGAATCGAGGGCGGGTGCGTCCGTCCCACGAATCGTCTCTTCCAGCAGGCCCCGCTCCCGGAACCGACGCCCCAGCGTCGCCCCCGGAAGCGGGGCGGAGTCAGGATCGGGAACCTGTTCGGTATGTGCGGAATCGGATCCCATCATCGGTTCGGTGGGGGGGCCGCGAGAATGGCGCGAGACGGGAGTGGCGCACCCGGTTCGGGTCGCTGACGCACGATGTCTCCCTGTCCCCGAAGCCGGACTTGTATTTCCTGGTCTCGGAGCCACGCCACCGCCCGGCGCGTGCTGAGTCCGGTAAGGTCGGGCATCGTGTCCGGCCGTTCCGCGGGGAGGGCCGCTGCCGACGAGCGAGGCTCCGCCAGCGCCTCTTCGGGAGCAGGGGGCGCATTCCGGGTCATCCGGTCCACCACCGCCGGAAAGGTGCCGGCCCAGCGCCGCGTCACGCGCCGAAACACCGGCGCGGCCACGTCGCCGCCGTGATATCCGCTGTCGGGTCCCCCCAGCACCACGAGCAGCGCAACTTCCGCGTCGTCGGCCGGGAAGAAGCCCACAAACGAAGCGCGGGCCTCGTCCGTCGAATATTCCCCGTTCGTAATCTGGAGCGCCGTTCCCGTCTTCCCGGCCACGCGCAGTCCTTCAATCTGCGCGTTGGTGCCTGTGCCACGTTCGACGACCCGCTCGAAGGCCGACCGGAGCGTATCGGCGGTCTCCTGCTCGAAGGCGCGGCGAATCGTCTCCGGTTCCTTTTGCCCGAGGGTTGTGCCCGTCACGTCTTGCCGCTCGGCCACCACGTAAGGCCGCATGATGCGCCCGCCATTTGCCAGCGCACTGTAGGCCGTGAGCAGTTGCAACGGCGTCACGGACACCTCGTACCCAATAGCCATTGAGGTCTGGGTCGTGGCGCTCCACTGAGGCGTGCGCTTCAGCACGCCGCTCACCTCCCCCGGCAGGTCGACCCACGTGGGCTGACTGAAGCCCATGTTGCGGGCATACTGGTAAAAGGTGCCCGCGTCGAGGCGGTCGACCGTCTTGGCCATGCCCACGTTGCTCGACTTCGCGATGACGTCGGCGAACGGAATGGTGCCATGTGCCTGCACGTCCTTCATCGTGTGGCCGTGAAAGACGGCCCAGCCGTCGCCGGTCTCCACCGAGTCGTCGAGCCCAATAATGCCTTGCTCGATGGCCGACACAGCCCCCACAAGTTTGAATGTCGAGCCCGGCTCGAAGCGATCGGTAAGGGCCCGGTTGCGACGCGCCGCGTCGGAGGCCGCCCCCGGATGATTGGGGTTGTAAGTCGGGACGTTCGCCATGGCGAGGATGGCACCCGTGTTTGGGTTCATGGCCACGGCCGTGCCCCAGTCCGCCCCGCTCTCGCGCACGCCGCGACGCAGCTCGGTTTCGAGCGCGGCCTGGCGCACCAGGTCGATCGTGAGCACGAGGTCGTCGCCCCGCTCCGGCTGGACCACCGTCCCTCCCACGTACGCCTCGATGCGCCCACTCCGGTCCCGCCGCACGATGCGACGACCAGGCGTGCCGCTCAGGGTGTCGTCGTAGGCCAGCTCCACCCCCGCGAGGCCCGTTCCGCCGCTCCCGACATGCCCCGTCACGTGGGCTGCCGTGGTGCCGTAGTTGTAGCGTCGCCCGAACTCAGGCGTCAAGATCACTCCGGGTACGTCCCACCCTTTGATGCGCTCGTACTGGCGCGGTGGAAGGCCCTCCCGCAGCTTCACGTACTTCGGGCTGTGCCGCGTCTGTACCTGCTCCCGATACCGGGACGCCGGGACGCCGGTCAACGACGCCAACTTGTCAAAGAACGACCTCGCCCGTTTCTGGAAGCCCTCTACCGTGGGGTCGAGGGCCAGGTCGTACCGGGCCGTATTGATCGCGAGGCGGCGGCCATCCCGGTCCAGGAGGGCGCCCCGCATAGCCGGAATCTCGAGGGTGGACCGGGCCTGCTCTCGGACCTGGTCCCGGAGGGCGTCGGTCTCAGTGACCACGATCCGCCCCATCTGCGCGGCCACGGCCAGCGGAACGAGGCCGAGCAGCGTCAGCACCACGTACATCCGGGCCTGAATTTGGTCCTTGGGTGTCATAGCAATTGCGAGTTTTAAGTGGCGAACTGCGAATGAGGATCGGCTCGCTCGCAATTCGTCATTCGTCATTCAACACGGACGGAGGGGCCGTAGGTGACGCTGCCCTGCAGGCCGAGCTCCCGGGCACGCTCGTAGATCACCGACGGCCCAGCGCGGCGATCGTAGGCGCCCTTCAGCCGATTGTGCTTCAGGTGCAGTTGCTGGTTCTCTTTGCGGGCCTGTTGAAGCTGATTGTACAGGTCGGTCGTGGCGTGCACGTGCCCGACGTAGAGGGTAAAGACCCCCGCGATCGCGAGAATCACCAGCGCAAAGCGCAGGGTCGCCACGTCCTCGAGGAAGGCACCGCCGGACTCCCGCCGGCGGCGGTTCTGCGCCGTCTCGAGGTCGCTCCAGCCCGGGAGCGCCGTGCCGTGCCGGACCCAGCTGTCGGATCCGGTGCTCGACGCGTCGGATCCGGTGCTCGACGCGTTGGCGGCGCTCGGGGCGCCATCGCCGGTTTCGGTCCCGAGAGAGCGTCCCGTGCGCCGCGGCGCCCGGTCACTGCTCGTCCGTGAAAAGCTGCCTCGCCTGCTCATCGTTCTGCAAAGTATGAACTTAGATGATGCTGCCGGGCCCGCTCACGAAAAGCCGCTCACGAAAAGGACGGGGCCGGGGTCCCAAGCTCGTCGTCGTCCCGCCGCTCGGCGACTCGGAGCCGAGCGCTCCGGGATCGCGGATTGGCCTTCACCTCCGCGTCCCGGACCTCGATGGGACCGCGGGGCGTCTCGGTCCACGGGGCGACGAGATTGCCGTACAGGTCGCGCCGCGGCTCGCCCTCGAAGTTGCCGTACCGGAGATACCGCTTCACCCGCCGGTCCTCCAGCGAGTGGTAGCTAATCGCCGCGATGCGCCCGCCGGGGCGGACGCACTCCGTGCCCTGTTCCAGGACGCTCTCCAGCTCGTCCAGCTCCGCGTTCACTACGATGCGGAGCGCCTGGAAGACGCGCGTCAGGCTCTTTACGGCGTCGGGAGGCGGCACGCAGGCCTCCACCACCTCGGCCAGGTCGCGCGTCGTGTCGAGCGGACGGGCCTCGACGATGGCCTGTGCAATGGAACCGGCCCGCGGCTCCTCGCCGTACTGGCGGAGCACCTCCCGGAGGTCGCGCTCACCCCACTCGTTGACCACCTGCGCGGCAGTGAGTCCCCGCTGCGGGTCCATCCGCATGTCGAGCGGCCCTTCGTTTCGAAAGCTGAAGCCCCGCTCGGGCGCGTCGATCTGATGCGACGACACCCCGAGGTCGAGCAGGAGCCCGTCGATGGGCACGAGCCCCTCGGCCTCCAGCAGTTTCTTGAGGCGCCCGAAGGAGCCGTGCACCGCCCGGAAGCGGCCGGCCTCTCGCTCGTCAGCGAGGTGGTCGCGGGCCACCGCCAGGGCGTCCGGGTCCCGGTCGATGCCGAGCACGAAGCCCTCGGGGTCGAGCACGTCGAGCAGGGCCCGGGCGTGCCCCCCACCGCCGAGGGTCGCGTCTACGTAGCGACCGGCCGGGTCGGTGACGAGCCGAGCCTGTACGTCGTGTGAAAGAACAGGTGCGTGGTAGTCCGTGGCGTACCGGAGGGGGTTCCTGTCGGCCGGCGAATTGTCCTCAGGGTTCCGGGTAGGCATCGCTCCGTTCGTGCCGTGACAGTTGGGGCCGTGCTACATGCTCATTACGCGCTCGGCGAGCGTCTCGTAGTCGGCCGGCTGCTCGTTGAGGTATCCGTCGAACCGGTCCGGATTCCAGATCTCGATGTGGTCGAACGCCCCGAGGATGAGGGCCGCATCGCCAAGGTCGGCGAACTCCCGGAGCGGATTCGGAATGCTCACGCGACCCTGCCCGTCGAGCGAGTCCTCATCGGCCCACATCATAATGATGCGGACGAAATCGCGCGCTTCCCGGTTGTACATGTTCAGCTCGCCGATCTCCTCCTCGATCGAGGACCAGCGGTCCATCGGATAAAGGAAAATGCATTCTTCGAAGCCGCGCGTGATCGTGAATGTCTCCTTCGCCTCGGGCGACATGGCATTCCGCATCTTGGCCGGAATGGCGACCCGGCCCTTGCTGTCTACGGAATGCTCAGCCTGTCCTTTGAACACCATGGCGAAAGGAGTCCCACGTACAGCTCGGTGGAACGGCCAATGAGAACGGCGAAGGAAGAAGGAACCCTTGGGACAATTCCCCACTTTTCCCCACGCCACCCATAAGGTACGGACGTCGTCCCCAATGTCAAGCTATATCGCCGAAAAAAGCCGTTTTCGGGCCGGCGATGGTGCATGTCCAAATTATGTGCACATGCGATTTGGCCGGTCTGAGCACGCCCCTTTCGTCCCCAGGTAAAAACATTTTCACCATGTAGAATTGCGGGGTGAAAACATATTCACCACCTCTTTCCTTGCCGGGCTGGCGCGGGCACACATATGTTGTGTTCGTGCACGCCTGAGTGTCAGAGGATTCTCCTGCTCGCCCATTCTTCCTGCCCCACGTTTTCCATGAAGAAGGAGCGTCTTACCCAGCGCCAGAACGAGGCCTACGAGTTCATTCGCGGCTACCTCGACCGCAACCGGAAGCCCCCCACCCTTCAGGAGATTGGCGATGCCCTGGGCATCTCGTCGACGAACGGGGTTTACAAGCTGCTGCGGGCGCTCGAAAAGAAGGGCTGGATTGAGCGCAACAAGCACAAAGCCCGCAGCATCCAGCTCACGGGCCGGGATCAGGATCCGCTTGGAATGGGCGGTGGACTGCCGAGTCTGCCCATCGTGAGCCGCACCCCCAGCGACGAGCCGGAGCGGCTGCGCGAGCGCCCGACGGGCACGCTCTCGGTCGACGATCGGATCCTGCGCGACGCACAGGATCCGGAGGCCTGCCTTATCGGACAGGCGGGCGACGACGGGATGGATGGGGCCGGGATCCGTAAGGGCGACCTGCTCCTGGTCGAAGAGATGGACTGGGCCGACCTGGAGAACGGGACGCTCGCGGCCGCCCTCGTAGAGACTCAACTGCTGGCGCGCGAGTTTCACTTCGCCAATCGCAAGCTGCACCTCCGCCCCGCCGACCGCCACTACGCCGAGGAGACGTTCTCGCCCAACGACCCGGGGTGCTACGTCATCGGTCGGCTGCTCGGTCTCATCCGCACGCTGTAAGAAGTGCTGGAATGCTCGACCCCCGTCAACATCCAGCCCATCGTCGCGACTGCACCTTCTCGTTCCTGGACTGGCGCCGAACTGAACGTGCCCGTGCCCCCTCCCGGGTTACGCCGGTACTCCCAGGGAGCAGTCCCGCGTCGATCTGCTCGCTTCTAACCCCGCCGACCGACAATGACCTAACGAACTTCGGCAGCAGGAAAGATTCTCTGGTTCTGTGTTGTGGACTTGATCGACGACACGGTCTCGACCGGCCCACGACCGACAGCTTGCCGTAGCGGTACGCGATCACGTCATTGTCGGTCTCAAGGAATAAAGCTTTTCGGGGGAAGCTCTCGCGACCCGTCGTGAGCTCCAAGCCCACGGAGCGAGCGCAAGCTCAACGGTTCGCTCGTCGGTGCCGAACGGACACGGTGGACTCAAGCGCACCTGTGTGAACCGGCGGCCCCGCTGCCACACGGTTCGCTCCTCCGAGACATCGATCAGGGCGATATTCACCGATGGCCCTTTGGGCAAGCCCGTCCCGAGTCTGACGGTAAGCTCCCCGGTAGGGGGAGAACCCGACATACGCTTCCACCCCGTCGGCAAACA
>CAZMDV010000130.1:0-7286 GCA_964564875.1 uncultured Salinivenus sp. | reverse complement strand
CCGCCTGCTGGATGACGGGGTGGTTCCGGCCCATGTTGAACATGCCGAAGCCGGAGATGAGATCGAGGTACTTTTCTCCCTGATCGTCCCAGAGATAGCTGCCCTCGCCGTGCACGTAGGTCCGGTCGAAGCCGATGGTGCGGAGAACCTTGGCGAACTGAGGGTTCACGTGTTGCTCAAACAGCTGCGACTGGTCCTGCCGCCGCTCGTCGAGGAGGTGTTTCAGGCTGAAATCGTCGGACTCACTCATGGGACTGGGATCGGTAAACCAGAGTCGCTGTACATGGGGATCCTCGACCGCGTCAAGGGAAGAGCCCCCTTTCCGAAGGGTTCAATGGGTGAAGTCTCTGTCGACGCCACCGAATCAACGTACGGTGTTTGCAGAAAGTTCGAGGTCAGAATCCCCCATGACGCATTCTCACCGCACCGCCCGAGCGGAAGCAGATCCCGACGAGGAGGCTCTGTTGAAGCCGTCCCCGTCTCTGTTTCAGCATCCGCTCATAGGGGCGAGCCTGGAGACGCTGCTGGGGGCGCTCCGCACTCAGGGCGGCGTCGCCGCGGCGTGCACGCCCCACACATTGGCTTTCCTTGCGTCCGCGCTCGCTCGGAGCCCCTTCCGCGCCCTGGATCGCTTGATGATGCGGGGCATCGACCTCACGGCGGCGGTAGATCCCCCCGTCTTCATTGTGGGCTACTGGCGCTCCGGCACCACGCACCTCCATAACCTGCTTGGCTGCTCGCCCGGATTTGGCATCATCACGCCGCTGGCCAGTGGGTTGCCCGGAGAGCTCCGGACGCTGGCGACGTGGCTGCAGCCGGTGCTGGAACGGGCCCTGCCTGAGGACCGGGGGGTCGACGACGTGGCCGTCACTCCGCAGTCGCCCCAGGAGGACGAAATCCCGGTGGCCAACATGCAGCCCCTGTCTGTTTTCCACGCGCTCTACTTTCCCCGTCGGTTCCGGCAGAATTTCGAGAAAGGGGTGCTGTTTTCCGGGGCGACGGAGCAGGAGATCCGCCGCTGGAAGCGCTGTGTCCGGTTCTTTCTGGCCAAGGTGGCCGCGCATCAGGGGAGGCAGCCGCTCCTCGTGAAAAATCCCGTCTACACGGCGCGCGTCGGACGTATTCGCGAGATGTGGCCCGAGGCCCGCTTTATTCACATCTACCGCAATCCGTACACCGTGTACCGGTCGACAACCCACTACTTCGAGAAGATGCTATCGAAGCTTGCCCTTCAGCCGTACAGCGTCGACGCGGTGGAGCCCGTCGTCCTCGACTCGTATCCGCGAATGCTGGATCGGCTCTACCGGGACACCGACGACCTTCCGGAGGATCAGTTTGCCGAGGTGCGCTTCGAGGACCTGGAAGCACAGCCCCTCGACGAGCTCGAGCGTCTCTATCGGCAACTGGACCTTCCGGGCTGGGAGGCGGCGCGTCCCGTGACCGAGAACTACCTCGGCCGGGTGGCCGACTACAGCAAAAATACGTACCGCTACGACGCCGACGTGCGCACGACCGTCCAGAGCGCATGGGGACGCTTCGTGGAGCGCTGGGGGTACGAGATGCCCGACGGGTGACCCGAAGGGGCTGTACCGGCACAGGCGGGATGCGTGTTGTCCGCGCCTGCACTGCCGGTCGGCTACCGCGGACGATATTCTTTCGGCACCTGGTCAGCCACCCGCTCGAACCCAAAGTACCCGGACACCGTCACGCCGTACCGTTCCACGACTTCGCCTTTGTAGTCAACCGTGGCGGGGCCGCGTTCCAGCCAGAACTGAGAGGTTTGGTAGCGGGGGGCACGCCCGGCCCGGCGCCCGGTCTGCTGTTCGCGCCAGGCCGCGTAGGCCTCGCTTTGTTGCTCCCCGAGATAGATGACCTCAGCCACCCCTTGAAAATCGAGGATGTGCTCCCCCGGCGCGTCTCCCTCCGACATGATGTCGCTCACCTCGATGGACGTTCGGCCCCCGGACACCTGCGGAGAGCCCGAGTTAAAGCCGCTGCTTCCGGGCGGCCCCGACGGGGACCCCTGGCGGTGAAAGAGCTTGAAGCCCTGATCCTCGACCCGGCCTTCAATCATGGCGAGCATGAGGTGGTGGAAAGACCCGAGGAAGGCCTTCCGCCGGGCCTTCTCCCACTGGGCTTCCTGGGCCGGGCCTCCTTCCATGTTCTCGAAGAACGGCTCTCCATCGTACTGCGTCCGCCGGCGGGTCAGTTTGAAGTCTTCCAGGTGGTACTCGATCCGGTATCCGAGGGCACGGTTTTCGATCTCGATGGGCCGCGCGGCGAAGGCTTCTAGCGAGCCCATGCCGCCGTCGAAGCTGAGCACCTCGCGGTTCAGGATTTCCGTCTGCTCGGCGTTGGACGTTTTGCCGAGAAAGGCCGCCTTGAACCGTTCGAACCGCCGCTGCCACTGTTCGTCCCGCTCGCCCTCCACGACGACCCCTTCGCCCTCAAGCACCGTCTCTTGCAGGGCAAACTCGAACGTGTAGACCTTCGGCTCGCGCAGATTGAGGCTGCGGGACTCCTTCTTATATCCCACGAAGGAGACGTAAAGCTGCTGGGCCCCAAGCGGCACGTTCGTGAGACGGAAGCGTCCCTGGTCGTCCGTCACTGTTCCGCGCATACTCCCCGCGATGAACACGTTCACGTCGGGCAGGGGCTCGCCGGTCGTCGAGTCCACGACAGTGCCTGTGAGGGTGGCTTGGCCACGCCCAGGAGCAGGTTGCTGTGCGTGGGCCCGTTCCGCGGGAACGAGAAGGGCCAGGAGAAGGAGTGGGAGGAGAAAACGGCGGGCATGCATGGGACGACGCCTGTTGGGGATAGAAGGAATGAACAGGATGAGCTTCGCCGGGGCAACGCTCGGATCACACAGACAGCGGGCCAGAACGGCCGTCCGCGGCCGGTTCCTCCGCGTGCGGTTTCTTTCGTATGCGTCCGGAGACAGGGAGTTACGGCGAGGACGCGATAATGTGCGATTACGGGTCCGAGGACGACGACGCTTCCAGCCGCTGGCGCAGGGCCGCGGCGTCCGCTCGCCAGTCCGCCTCCGCGAGATCTGCGCCGTCGTAGGCAGCGAGCACCTCGTCGAAGCGATCGAGGAGGGACGCGGCCTCCTCGGGGGTTTCCATCTCCAAGTGCGCCTCGGCCAGGCGCAAGAGGTTTGCCGGATGTCCGGGGGCCACCTCGTAGGCCTGCTTCAAGTACCGGAGGGCTCGCCGCACGCTGCCAATGCCGGCGGGCGGACCGGGGGCGCGGAGGTACAGTGTGCCGAGGACCCGGTACGGGCCACCGTGACTGAATGTCGGATCCAGTTCGATGGCGCGCCGGGCATCCGCACGGATGTCGGACATTCCCGACCGTCCCTTCAGCTTGTTCTCCTGAATGAAGAGGCCGGTGGCGACGGCCCGGTAAAAGTAGCCCTCCACCCGGGTCGAGTCGGCCTGAATCGCCGTGTTGCACAGCGTGATGGCCTGCTCGGCGAGGTCTGATTGCAGACTCCCGTCGCCGGTGTGGTTGGCCGTCCACACGGCGTACTGGGCCGCGTCGACCAGGTACCGATAGCGTTGCGGGTCCTCGGGGTCGCTCGCCCGGGCCGCCTCGCGCATGACCTGAGAGGCCGCCCGAGCGCGGGACGGGGTGCGCGGCTCCACCGCGAAGAGCGAATCGGCCCGCGCGGCCAGAACCTGAGGAGACTGGTCACTCTCCTTCGATTCGAGAACACGGCCGGGGTTGGCGGTGCAGGCGCCCAGCACCAGCACCAGCGCCATTCCGGAGGAGAGCAGAGCACGCATGGCACGACTACGGACTCGAATACTGGCGCGCGACCTCGGACAGGCGTTCATTCTTCACGGGCACGAAGCCGGAGGAATTCATCAGGCCGAGAAGCTCCGCGCCAAACTCGTGGTCGGGCATTTGGAAGAGCGCTTCTCGGAGGGCCGTCCGGTCCGACGCGGTCCACGACGAACCGAGCGCCACGACCAGGTCGCGGGGCAGCGGCGCAGAGGACCAGATCACCGTGAGCTGGGGCCAGACGAGATCGTCGGCCTCGAAGAAGTGCTTCAGATCCTCGTCGAGCAGTAGCGCATCGGCGGGTTGTTCGTCCCCCATCGGACCCTCCGTCATCAGAAAGACCTCGTCGTTCATGTTGTCGGTCGTCTCCAATTCCACGTCGGAGTCCGGCTGGAACGAGGAGGGAAAAACGACGCGCGAGAGGTACGCGCGATCGACCCCTTCGGAGGCGCGGACGAGGCCCCCGCGGAGCTCCGCCAAGCTAGAGGGACCGTCGTTCGGAGCGACGAGGTGGTAGCGTTGGGCCGCGGCGTCGAACCGCGGAATCTCGGCCACGGGCGTCGCCGCCCGATCGGGGCCCTGCAGGAACTCCAGGTACACGCTGGGCGGCACGAACGCCAGCACGGGATCGCGCGACAGGTACGTCTGGGCTGAGTCTCGCCGGTTCGTAATCCAGCCGCGGACCGGTTGGTTCTGGAGGGCAGGCACCCTGTCGTGCAGATACCGGCCCATACGATCCAGGAAATCACCCGCCCGGTCGGACGTGGCGGCTTCGTTTCCGGGGTTTACCATCAGGAAGTGTTGGGCCTCTTGGGCGGCACTTCCGGGCACCCAGAGCAGGGAGCCGAGAAGGACCACCAGGACGGCAAGAAGGCGGAGGGTCATGAGTCGGGGTCCGAAGACGTGCGGAGGGGGTTGAGGGAGGGGGCAAAGAGTCGGAGCGCCGTCGGCAGAAGGGCCAGGCATGCGAGGAGGTTTAGGGTGATTCCGAGGAACAGGATGATGCCGAGCGACCGAATGCCCAAGTGGGCGCTGAGGGACAGCAGCCCGAAGCCGATCATAGTTGTCAGGGAGCTAAAGACCACCGCCCGGACGGCGCCCTGAAACGCATCAGGGGTGCCGGTGCGCCACGCCTGTACGAGGTGCACGCCGGAGGCCACGCCGACCCCGATCAAGATTGGGAGCGCGAAGAAGTTGGCAAAGTTCCACTCCAGCTGGTACGGCATCCATTCCATCATCCCCAGCAGCATCCCCAGCCCGGTCACGAGGGGCAAGAGCGACAGCATCGTCGCCCGCAGCGACCGTGTCCACAGGAGCAGCAGTACGAGGATCGCCAGGGACGAATACAACGCAGACTGACCGAAACTTCGTATCATGGACTGGGCGCTCTCGTAGAAATTCACCAACTGCCCGAAGAGCGCGGCGTCCACGCTGCGCGCCTGCTCGATGAAGGGCTCCAGGGTGGACTCCTCCCACGGATTCCCGGACGGGTAAATTTGGAGGGCGTAGGTTCCTGCGCTGCCGATAAATCGGCTGCGGATGTAGGAGGGCACGCGGTCCATCGAGAAGGGCGGCGGGCAGAACAGCGTGCGGGCGCGAGGAAGTCCGTCCCGGGTCGACTGCACGATCTGCCGCTGCAGGCGCTTAAGCCGCGCCCGGCCGTCGGACGGCGGGACGGCCTGAAGTTCGCGGAAGAGCGCCGTCACCTCGTCGCTGAGAGGGGCAAGGGCCGTGTCGGCCGCGGCGCTGGTCTGCCGGTACGAACGGAGCGTCTGCCGAATTTGGAAGAGTTGCCGCCGCACGTCCGAGACCGATGCGGGAGGGGGGTCGTTCACCTCAAGGTCGGTCACCGACGAACACGCCGGGGCGAGCAGCTCTCGCTTTTCCGCCGACCGAGACGGAACGACGCTCTCTGTGAAGGCGACGCGGGACTGCTCTTCGAAGGCCTGCTGAGCGGCCCGAAGCGAGTCGAGGTCGTTGTAGGTCGCCAGGGCGAATGCTGTCCGCGAATTCGTTTTGAGGAGTCGCTGCTGCCACTGGTAGGCCTCCCCGCTGGTGGGTTGTAGGTTCAGCAAATTGGTATCGAAGCTGTGCTGGCCCATCGCGAAGCCAAATCCGGCGACTCCGGTCCCCACGACCAGGAGCGTGATGGCGCCCCACGACCGACGCTGCTCGGCGGCCATCAGGCGAGCGAGAGGGGCCTCCAGGCGAAGACGCATCTCCGTCGACACGATGGGCACCCGCGTATCGAGTACGTACAGCATGGCGGGGTAGACGAGAACCATGCAGGTCAGGCAGATCAGCAGGCCGGACCCGGCAATGAGGCCGAGCTCCGAGAAGCCCGGAAACTCCGTAAAGTACGCGGCCCAGAAGGCGCTGGCCGTCGCGAGGCCGTCCATCCACAGTGCGCTCCCAATCGTGCGGTACGTGTACTGAATGGCCTCGCCCGGTGAGGCCCCGTCTCCGAGGGCTTTCTGGTAATGGGTGAAGAAGTGAATGGCGAAGTCGATGCCGAGGGCGATAAGGATAATGGCGAACACCATAGCCACCATGTTGAGGTGTCCAATGGCGAGCCACGTCACGAGAAACGTGATGCCAATGCTGAAGCCGAGACACAGGACGGCGAGGCCCGGGCGGGTCACGTTCCGGAAGCCCCAGATAAAGAGGAGCGTGACGGCGAGGAAGGCCAGCAGCGTGCCCCGGGTGAAGTCCTGCTGGGTGGTTTTCGATTCCTCATGCTTGATGGCCGGGCGGCCCGCCAATCCGGCCTCAATCTGGACCGAGTCCGGCACGCCCTGGAGGGCCTCCTGAAGTTCCTGGTCTGCGAGGGAGAGAACCGTCTCGTAGTAGTTCTGCTGCGACGGGTCTCCGGAGAGGGTTGCGTAGGCCGTCAGGAGGCGCCCGTCGTCCGTGAAAAAGTACCCGTCGGGATCGATGCCGCCGCCCATTCCGGACACGAGGACCGATGCACCGGGTCCCCCGACAGCGCTCGTGTCCGCGATCGTCTGCCGGGACCACCGGAAGAACTGCTCCAGGCCGCCCAGGAACTGCTCCGGCTGTGCGCCGGGGGTGGCGCTCGTGCCCGCGGGGGACATCTCGTTCATCTCGCGGTGGATAAGTGCTAGCAGCCGCGCGTAACTGGGCGCAGGGGCCCACTCTTCGAGCACCGGGAGGACGGACTGGAGGGTGGTTGCGGTTGGCCGAAGTTGGTCCATCGGGAGATAGAGGACCGACAGGCCACTCTGGACGGACAGTGGGACTCGCGAGGTAACACTCGGAAAGAGCCCCGGATAATGGCGGAGCGAGTCGGCCCAGCGGGCCGCCACCCCCTTCATCGCTTCGCGCTGTACGGCCGTCGGGGTGGGCAGTTCGTCCTGAGATGATACGGGGCCGGCGCTGACGGCGAGAATGAGCGTTTCGTGTTGCCGTCCGAACTCTTGCTTGTACCGCTCGAAGCGCTGAAAGTAGTCCTGGCCGCCCTCAGAAAGGTCGGAGCGTTC
>CAZMDV010000129.1:0-7307 GCA_964564875.1 uncultured Salinivenus sp. | reverse complement strand
TTTGTCTTCCTCTCGCAGCTGGACTGCCGCCTCCTTCCTGAATGACACCGAACTAGTACCTGAAATTTCCCCCTCGTCCCAAAATGTCTCGATTTCTGCAGACCGCCGCCGCAACGGGACTTGTCCTGCATGGACTCATCCATCTTCTGGGAACGGCCGTTTACCTCCAGTTCGCTGAGATTCCCGAGTTTCCGTACAAAACCACTCTGCTCGGGGGGTACTGGGACGTGGGCACTGTTGGGATCCGGGTATTCGGGCTCCTTTGGGCCGGGGCCGCCGTCGGATTCGTGATTGTGGCAGTCGCCTTCCTCCTCGATGAGACCGTCTGGCGGCCGATCCTGCTTGGAACTTCATTCTTCTCCTTGGTGCTGACCCTGCTGGACTGGACGGTCGCCTATGCAGGCATTGCCGTGAACATCGGCATTTTGGCGGCGCTGGTCATCGTTTAAGGCTGTAGGTTGCCCAGGAGTAGTCTTCTCTATTTCCCGACGGCGCAGCACATGCCCCCTGCCCACCGCCGAACCGCCCGTCGCCTCTCGGTTCTCGTTGCCCTTCTCATGGTTCTGGCGTCGGGGACCGGCCTGATCTTTCCCGACCTGCACCGGGCCAATGCGCTCGTTGCATCGAGCTGGTACGGCAGCGACCTGATCACCCTCTTCGTAGCGACCCCGCTGCTTGTGGGAGGGGTGGTGGCAGCAAGGCGTGGGAGCCGACGGGGGGTTCTCGTGTGGATGGGGATGCTGGCGTATCCGCTCTACAACTACGCGTTCTCCCTCTTCGGGGTAGCCTTCAACAGCTTGTTCCTGCTTTACACCGCCCTGTTTACATTCTCCGCCTTCGCGTTGGTGTTCGGCCTTGTGTCCCTCGACGCGGATGACCTCTACGAGCGGGTGCAGTCCGATCTTCCCGCCCGGTGGATCGGTGGGTGGCCGTGGCCTTGGGCGGCTTCTACGTCGCCCTATCGCTCCAGTACGTCGCTACTGGACAGGTTCCTGCCATCATCGACGCGGTCGGGGTGCACACGAATCTGATCGCGGCTCTCGACCTGTCGATGGTCGTGTCGGTCGCGCTGCTTGGCGGCGCATGGCTGTGGCAAGAGCGTCCGTGGGGCTACGTGCTGGCAGTGCTCTGGACCGTGAAGGGAGCCGTCTACATGCTCGCCCCCTCCGCGGCGACCGTCGCGACGGTGGTAGCAGGCCCCTCCGAGCACTGGACACAACTGCTTACGTGGGGCCCCATCGGGGCGGGGTGCTTAATTGCCGGTGTCCTGCTCCTCCTGTACCTCAGACCGGAATGAGCTCCGCTGCCCGAGAAGGGATGAGAGCGATCTCTTTTCAAGCTCGTCCCTGTAGTAGAAGTGAGCACCAGCCCTGCTCCTACAGCAGCACTTCGTCCAACTCACGTCGCGGAGTCGATTTTTCTTCGGGCTCCGCGTAGCCGAGCCGGAAAGTGATTTGAGGATTCTGGTCAGAGGATGGAACCAGCGAAACGACTTCCTGCTTGGTCTCCGGAACCTGAAGGATCTGATTCATCGGGTGCAGGCTTATCTCCAGGGTCGTCGCTCGTAGCCAGACTCGTTCCAGGACCTGCCCGGCCTTCACCTGTGTGGGGGGGTTGTTGTCGCTCGTCGCCACCATGCCCAGAATCGGGGCGCTCCGGAGCAGCTCCGAGTCTGTCTTGGTGGTGCTCCCGCTGAGGTCGAGGTAGGTGACGGCGAGCTGGCTCATCTTCGAGGTGATCCAGGAGGTCCCAAATACTCCCTTCCCGAGCCAGTGCCCGAGTTCTTCTCTCCACTCCGGATCGGCAAACTGGAGGGCATTGGCCCGGGCGACCAGTCGGTCGAAAGTCCGCTTCGTCTCGTCATCGTCGGTGAGGAGGAGCTGCACCTCCTCCTCGACCACACTGTCCCTCAGGCGCTGAAGGGCCTCCTCGCTCGGGCGCCTGGCGTCGTACGTCTCGTGGTTGGTGTGGCGACGAGGAATCGCTTCGAAGAACTCGTCGCGATCGGTCTCAGGGTCCCCCCCGGACGAAAGGTCCACGACAGCCGCCAGCGTTTCGCCGTCTGTCCCGTTCGGGAAATAGCAGGTGTGGTGCTCGTATCCGAAGTGCTCGGCGGCAATCAGCAGGTTCTCCAAGGCGCAGCCGATGCTCACGTGGAGCTCACGCCGGTCCTGATCCGCGACGCGAAGCCACCCGTCCTCATCGATGTGAATGCCGATGCGCCCCGACCCCACGTCGAATTTCCAGGGCTGCGTGTTGTGGCTGGAGGGAGCAATTGCTGCGTAGCGCACCAGGAAGGTGAGCCTCTCTTCGGGGCTCCCGTCTTGGGGAAATTCGTCTTCGGGAATGAAGCGGTTCATGGGAATCGGAGAGAGTTGGTTGTTCGGGGTTCGTGAAAATGAATGTACACAACGCCTAAGGTCGACTTTGGCCCTATGTTGCATAGGCAATCATGCTCAGGAGCCGACGGTAGAGGGCCTTGGGTATTTTTAGGGTCTCGGTCTCCGCCCCCGACCTGAGAAAATTCCCGTTCTGCCACAGGTATAGGCGCACCCCGGCGAGAGCGTCGCTGAAGGTCGGATGCTGCTTTTGATACCACGCCGCCCGTCGAACGGGAAGCCGACTGCTCGATTCGAGCCGATCGGCCATCAAGGTCACGATCGAGAAGAGGCCAAGCAAACACGGAGTCGTGCGCAAAATTGCCAGATCCGACCACTGCCGCTGCGTCTCGACTCCGAGATGCCGGCGTACCTCTTCGAAGGTTACTTCAACGGCCTGTCGTCGAACGAACCCCCGGAGAACGTCGAGGGGGTCTACCCTGAGATCGGTACACAGGAAGGCCTTCGGATCCAGGGCTCCTGTTGGATCTCTGGTGAGGACCCACCGCAGAGGTACGACCGGCATGCCTGGATGCCACCACACGGCTGTTCCCGTGGCAATCTCCAGCTTACAGGCCGACTGCCTATGCCAAGGAGAGACCTCGACCGCTGTCCACTGGGTGTTCGGATCCGCAAGTCGGTCGGTCAGCGACGGTTGGCGCTCGCCCTTCTTGCGCGGACGACCGACCTGTCCGGATTGCCTCTCAGGGGCAGGATCGTAGAGAGCCGCATCGAGTCGAAGGCGCGTTATCATCGTCACGTGGGAAGAAGCGGCCGCCAACAGCTCAATCGCCGCAAAGCTCTGGTCGGCCACGGCCACGACCTGGCGGTCGGGCAGCCAGCGCGCGACCTGAAGGAGGGCCTGCCGGGCCCAATCGGTCAGCTTCTTGTGCGGGAGTCCCCGCTCGGTTCGGTACCGCTTTGAAGGGCAGAGCATCGTTAAAAACGGCAGAGCCCAAACGCGAGAGGCCCAGGGCACCTTCGCCAAAAGGCTTACTCCGGGCCACCGAAGCCCGCTGGCCTTCACAAAATGGCCTTTGGAGGAGCGAACTGGGTCGCGGTAGATGCCGCGCGCCTTAATTTTCGGTCCCCAGCGTCGCTCGGGTCGCGATCGTCGATGCCGATCACGACCGGCCCTTCCGGGGCAAATCGCCCGATGATCTGGTTCAGAAGGCGCCGTGCGCCTTCCCGAGCCGACCAGCGCGCCCGGCCACCCGCCCGATGATAACTGCTAAAGTTTGCCCTGTCGGCGAGTCCGACGGCCCGCAGTGCGGCCGTAACGGTTCGGAAGCGAACCGTGAGGATAGCCCCGACCAGAAGCGTCACCGCGCGGGCAAAAATTCGTTTGGAGAACAGGGATTGAAATGGTACCATGAGTAGAGCAAACTCGGAGGGTAGCATGGGCTCGGCAGGTCTTTTTGGTCGAAGAACTACCGGCCTACGCTGCCCTCGGGTTTGCGT
Source organism: uncultured Salinivenus sp. (assembly GCA_964564875.1). Classification (GTDB taxonomy): domain Bacteria; phylum Bacteroidota; class Rhodothermia; order Rhodothermales; family Salinibacteraceae; genus Salinibacter. The sequence goes on along the minus strand of CAZMDV010000129.1, from coordinate 3,468 downwards.
TCAAATGGCCAAAGTCGAGCTGAGGTCACCGATGTAAATCCATGATGCAGCATTGCCCAGAGTGTAACGGACAGAAGCAGGTCGCCTGCGAAGAGTGCGATGGCGCCGGAGAAAAGAAAAAGGCTGGGCCCGAAGGAGAGACCACGTTCGAGACGTGCAGGGAGTGCGGGGGAACCGGATGGGTCGACTGTCCCCGGTGCTCCAGTCCGAATGGGAGGCCCGGTGGGGACATGGATTTCGATCAAATGAGACGCGGGGAGAGCATGTTTTAGGGGGGCAGGAGTCCCGCTTGGGGCGATTTGCTTTCGCAAGGGAGGCAGGCGAAGTTTCTGTGTTTAGATTCCCTTCGAGATCTCTCCCCGGGAAAGACCGAAAGCCATTCAGCACGTCTTCCGGAGCCGTAAGACGCGCGTCCCTCCGAGCGTTTTCGGCTTCCGGTCGCCTGGGCCTGAGAGCAGGTCCGTTCGCGCTCTTTTTCCCAGCCCGCTTTTCCTCCCATGTCGGTTCGACGCGCACTGGCGACGCTCCTCCCGGCGGTTCTCCTTCTCGCTTTGCCTCTCGCCCATGCCCAGGACCCAGGCCCCTCGGCTCTTGCTACGGACCTCCCCGACAGCGCGGCAACGAAGGTATTTGTGCTCGGCTCCCCGCACTTCAGCGACTTCGAGGATCGGTTCGAGACGTCGATGATCGACTCGCTTATGACCGCCCTCAGGAACTTTACCCCCCAGGCCATCGCCGTCGAACGGCTGCCCGGGCAACAGGTCGCTGCGATGGAACGCTGGGGCGGCCCTTACAAGGAATACGTACAGCAAGACTACTTTGGGGGGACCTTTCTGCATCACGGCCATCTTATCCGAGAGCAGGCCGGTTGGAACTGGCACGAGGCCAACCGGCGCGCCGACTCTCTTCTGACTGTTGCCCGGTCGGACCCCGAAGCTTTCGGCTTAGAGGACCGTCTCGCGCTCATCCGCAGCCTCGCGGCTGCCTATCGTCTCCCGAGCGCGTTCCTCCAGTGGAAATACCTGTCTCCCGAGGAACGGTCCACGCAGAGCCTGTTGCCGGATACCACTGCCGAAGACTTGGATGGGCGCCTCGAGGCAGCGAACGAGACATACACGATCGGGGCCCAGCTCGCCCACGAGCGAGGCCTTCAGCGCCTGTACCCGATTGACTATCAGGCCCATCGGATTCCGAAGGCCGAAGTCAGCTCTCTGTACAGCGCGACGATGGACTCTGTTGGGAAGGCGCTCATGTCGCACCCGACAATCGAGCGCATGTTTGCTCTTCAGAAGTCTGGCCTGAAGTCTGGTTCCCTCCTTCCAATGTTCCGACAAATAAACACAGAGAAGTGGAGCCGCGACCGGGTCGACCTGCACTGGAAAGAGCTGCTCCGCAGGCCCACGTCCGAGAACGCCGGTGCAGCCGGCGTGGCCATCTACGAACTCCGCAACCTCAACATGGTCGCCGAGATCCAGCGGATGGTATCTCAGCACCCGGGAGAGCGGGTCCTCGTGGTCGTTGGGGCCTCGCACAAGCCGTTCTTCGACACCTACCTCCGGCAGATGATGGGCGTGAAGGTCGTGGGGGCTGAGGAGGTTCTTTCTCTATAGCTTAAGCGTTCGCCACGCCCGGGAGCGCGTCCGGGAACCTCCGCAGATGGAACCGGCCTATCTAAGGGAGCACCTCTGAAATCCCTCTGTGCGCTTCCGCGTCGATAAGTCGAAAAGCAATCCGGCGCTCTCTACTCGGCCGGGACCGTAAACACTTCGGCCATCCCGGAGGTGTCGGGGGCCGCCTCTGTGATCCAGGCGTAGCGGCCCGGCGGAAGGTCCCCGACGCGGACATAGGCCCGGTCCCCGGCCGGCATCGGCTCGGGGCCTCCGATCCAATCGGTCGGGGCCGGAAGCGGGATGCCTTTTTCCATCCAGTTGGCAACGTCTTCCGCGCCCGTCTCGCTCGTGAGCCGAAACAGCCCCGCCCACGGAGAAGGCTCTCCCTCCGGGCCTCCAGCCGACCGAAACTCGATGGTTTGGTTGTCGGAAAGGACGGAGGTGTCGACCTCGAACGCTCCTGGAGCGAGGCGAGCGGTCACGCCCGCCTCCGGCGCGGAGGCCCCGGAGCTATCCTCGGTGACCCGTAGCCCGGAGCGCACCCCGAGAAGGGCATGGGTCCGGTTCTCCGGCGTGCGGAAGAAGCAGGTAAGCACGTAGCTCCCCGGCGCCAGCCGGTGAGTAATCTGTGCCGATCGGCCGGGCGCAAGCCCGGTAATTCCGCCGACGGTCCGCACCTGCCCGAACCACTCGGGGAGGCGCCTTTTCAGTTCCTTTTGGTAGGTCGCGGTGTCGATCCGCCCCTCCACAAGCGCCGCTTCGAGGCTGTCGGCGGGAAGAAAGAGGCTCTGCCGGTACTCCTGGTAGGTCCCTTCCTCGGGGAGCTTTCTGAGCCGAAAGGAGTGGTGAAACTCCCCCTGGTTTTCCATCCGAAACGTGACCCAACCAGCAGGCACCTCCTCGCGCGCCTCAAGGCGATAGTCGCCCGCCGTGACATCGACGACGGGGCGGCCGTCCTCAGACAGGCCACTGCCAGATTGCCGATCCGACCCGCACCCGGCGGCGAAGGGCAGAAAAAGCACCGCGAGAAGCAGGGATTCTGCGGCCGGGAAGTTGGTCATCGGAAGTATGATATTGGGAAAGAGCGGAATTGGAGTAGAACGACCTGGATGCGGGCAGAACTTCCCTCAACCTCGCGCTGGGACTGGACAGGAAAAGGGCTCTTCCTTAAATCATCAGTCTGCCAGTACGGCGTAGAAGCCGGAATTCAAGATGAAGACGTTAGAGCGCCTGTTTCGAGCCGGTCGAGGAGATCTTCGTGGCGGCTTCGACTCACATCGAGTTCCGTGCGTGTCGTGAGCCGGACGGCGTAGTCACCCCCGGAGCGCTGCAGGACCGTTTCGATCAAGTCGAGCCGCACGATCGTGGAGCGGTGAATGCGGGCGAACTTTGAGGGATCGAGGCGGTCCTCCAAGACGTGCATCCGCTCTCGGAGCAGGTAGGTCTCCTCGTCGGTGTGGATCCTGACGTACGCGTCCTCGGCCGTGATGTACTGAATCTCGTCGACCGGGACGACGCGCACCTTGCCCGGAAGGTCGATTGTGAGGCGCTGAAGGTAGGAGGCGTCGTCGGAGCCGGAATCAGGAGCAGGCGCCACCTCGTCGTCCGTTCCGGTGGCGACCTCCTCCTCTGAGGCGTCGAGCAGACGGCGAAACCGATCCGCGACGGCCTCCGCCTCCTGCAGAGAACGCATCTCGAGGCCGCGTTGGAAGGCCTCCTCGAAGCGATCGTCGTCGAAGGGCTTTAGCAAGTAGTCAAGCGCGGCGTACTCGAAGGCCTTCAGGGCGTACTGGTCGTAGGCCGTCACGAAGATCGTAGGCGGCATATTGGAAGGCCCGATGGTTTCGATAACCTCCAG
>CAZMDV010000128.1:0-7356 GCA_964564875.1 uncultured Salinivenus sp. | reverse complement strand
CAGCTTCTAAGCCCTGCAAACGGTGTGGGCGTTTGGCCGTGATTGCGTTTGGCGTGTGGAGGAAAAATGTCCACTCGCTTCCTCTCCCACGCCCCCCTTCCCCCTTGCCTCTATTCCCCCTCAACACCTTCTCACCCTCCACCGTCAATCTTTCAATCTGCCAACTTTCTCCTCCACAGAAACGCGATGACGCAGTGCCAGCAGGCTGCCTACCGCCAGGTTGATGGCCGTGCCGAGGACCGTGTACCAGGGCCATCCGATCGTGCGCAGGTTTGCCTCGGCGATGTACTTCCCCGACGGCCCGAGCGAAAACGGGATCCACCCTGTGGTCTGATGCCACAGGGTGAAGGTCCATCCGTCCGCAGGGCTATGGTACACGCAGAAGATGATGAACACCATCGCGACGATGGACCCGACGAAGGCAACCAGCGCGTCGAGCTGGCGCGTCCCGTCGTGCCACAGCCCGAGCAGGAAGGCCCCCAGCAGGCCGCCATACGTGAAGGAGGCAATCGACAGGCCGAGCTCCACGACGGGATTGTTGCTGTCCTGGAAGAGGCTCGCGAACCCGATGAAGACGACGCCCCAAAACAGCGTGAGGCCACGCGAGACGAGCAGGCCCCGGTCCGCGTCCATCGAGTGCCCCGAGATGCGCTCGTAGAGGTCATTCACCGACGAGGACGCCAAGGCGTTGAGCGAGGAGGAGAGCGAGCTCATGGCCGCCGCCACGATGCCTGCCAGGATGAGCCCCGAGAGCCCCGCCGGCAGGCCTTCGATGATGTACTTTGGAAACACCTCGTCGCTGCGTTGCAGCCCCAGCACCTCGATCGACGCTCCGCCGTAGTGCACCCAGAGCAGCAGCCCCACGCCGAGGAAGAGGGCGAACTGCACCATCACGACGACGGCGCTCCCCACGATCGCCTTCTGGCTGTCGGTCTCGTTGCGGCAGGCCAGGAGGCGCTGCACGATGAGCTGGTCGGTGCCGTGCGAAGCCATCGAGAAGACGGCCCCGGCGATGACCGCCGTGCCAAGGGTGTAGGGCATCGTGAACCAGCGGCCGAGCGAGTGGTCGAGGCCTAGGTCGATGAGGTTTGCCTTGCCGGACGCCACGGCTGTGCTCCACCATCTCGCCGGCACGTCGCCCAGCAGGAATCCGATGGCCACCAGTGCCCCACCCACGTAGAGCAGCATCTGCACCACGTCCATCCACACGACGGCCTTAATGCCGCCGACGAGCGTGTAGATGGCCGTCACCCCCCCGATGACGAGAATGATCTGGAAGTATGTCGTCTCCAGACCCGCTAGGTCGGCAATCACCTTCAGTGGGATGGCCGTGGCAAAGAGGCGCACCCCGTCGGCCAGGAGGCGCGTGACGAGGAACGTGACGGACGCGGTCCCCCGCATAGCGTTGCCGTAGCGGTCCCCCAGGAAGGCGTAGGCCGTCTCCAGCTGGCCCGCGTAGTAGCGGGGCAGAAAGTAGACGCCCACGAGGATGCGCCCCACCAGGTACCCGAGCGTAAGCTGGAGGAAGGTGAGCGTGCCGCCGTACGCCACCGCCGGGATGCCCACCACCGTGAGCGTGCTCGTCTCCGTGGCCACCACCGAAAAGCACACCGCCCACCACGGCAGGTCGCGGCTGCCCAGAAAGTAGTCCTCCGTCGACTGCTGACGTCCCCCGGCCCAGATGCCGAAGACAGCGACGCCGAGCAGGTACGCGGCGATGACGACGAAGTCGAGGGTGGTGAGCATGCGGGCAGGGGGAGGAAACCGAAACGAGAGTGTCCAACGACGAGGAATGTCGGTTCTGGAACGAGCCCCGGGCTACCAGTTGGCTGTGCGGAGATGATTGAAGTTGATAACCGCCTGCTCGTCGTTCGCGAGGCGGTGGAACAGCGGGAAGTCGTCAGTCACGACGAGGTAGGTGTCTGCAGAGACCTCCGCGATGCCCGTGTCTGTCAGCCGAAACTGGCGAAAATACGGGTACTCGCAGAGCTCCTCAGAGGGATGATGGGTCTCATCGAGCTCTGGAATGAGGCGACGGAATAGCTCCGTACATTCACGACGTGCACCTTCTTCAGAAATCTGCCCCAGGAAATTGCCGACTTTGGTGAGGACGGGAGGAGTTGTGGCTACGGTCTGGAAATGCCCCAGAAAACGGTCAAGAAGCTCAAAGTCCCCTACGGTGAATGTGCTGGCGCGCTTGAACCGCTCAATCCAGTTCGGATCGTATACCCCTACGACGTAGAGCAAAAGCAGGTTGGCGTCGACGAGGACTCCCTTGGTGCGGTACTCGACGAGAAGTCGCTCGATGTAATCACGCATTCTCGACGGAGCGGATTTCCATGGAAACGACCTCACCGGTCTCTGCATCGATCTTGAACCGCTTATAACGCCGAGGTGGAACTGACGGGCTTATGACATCGAGACCGCTTCGCTTCTTTCGCTTCGCGTTCTCATCGGTAAAACCGATGGTGATAAACCAGTAGGTCGTGCCGTCTTCCTCCTCCCGCTCCACCTCTTCGAGGAGAACGTTCGAGAAGGCATCCTCGCCATAGAGGTCTTCAAAGTACGAGAGGGCAACCTGTGTGGCCTCTTTGACGTCGAGCATGGTCTCGGGCTCCTCGTTCGTTTCTTTTGCAGTCTGTACTCGCACCGCGGGTGACTCCGTTCCAGGTGGGCTTCACGATGCCGGCTCCTCTCATCAGTTCGAGGGCTCCCCCGGCGTAGGACCGGGGAGAAGTGGGAGCGGCGGCCCTTCGATTGCGCGGTGCACGACGTCGGCCGCTCGCGAGCGCACCTGCGAGATTTGCTCGTCGGTGTCGTCCGGGTAGACGCGATTGGTGAGTAGGACGAAGAAGAGATCCTCCGTCGGGTCGACCCAGAAGGAGGTGCCCGTGTACCCGGTGTGGCCAAAGCTGGAGGCCGAAAACTCGTCGCCCGCCGAGGAGTAGCCCTCCTGGCTCTTCGTGTCCCAGCCGAGAGCGCGGGTGCTGTTCGGCACGTCGGCCCGCGTGGTGAAGGTCTTGATCGTCTCCGGCGCCAGGAACTGGCGCCCGTCGATCCGGCCCTCGTGGGTCAGCATGTAGCCGAAGCGGGCCAGGTCCTCGGCGGTTGAGAAGAGCCCCGCGTTCCCCGACACGCCGCCCATGTCACGCGCCATCGGGTCGTGCACCGTGCCCTGGAAGCGCGTGCCCGTCGTGTCGGTCGTGGGCACCACCCAGCCGTGGGTGCCTCCAGCATTATAGAAGCCCGTGTCGTGCATGCCGAGGGGTTCGAAAATCCGCGTCCGGCAAAACGTGCGGAACGACTGGCCGCTGATTGTCTCTACAATGTGCATGAGCGTGATTGCATTGAGCCCGCTGTACCGGGACTTCGTCCCGGGGGTGTAGGTCAGCGGCTGGGCCATGACGGTGTCGAGGAGAGCCGCTCGGGTGGGGCCGCGCTCCTCGGGGCCGAGGTACGGTTTGAGGCCCGAGGAATGGGTGAGTAGCTGCCGCACGGTGACCGCCTCCTTCCCGTTCTGGGCAAAGTCGGGCAGATAGCGGGCCACGGGGGCGTCTAACTCCAGGGAGTCGGCCTCGTAGAGCTTCATGACGGCAGTCGTGGTGGCCACCCCTTTCGTGAGCGAGGCGAGGTCGTACTGGGCGTCTGGCGTCACCGGCTTCTTCTGGTCGTAGGTGTAGTAGCCGTGGCCGTCGAGCTTCACCACGGCGGGCCCGCGCCCCACAGCGACGGCGGCGCCCGGAAAGGCCTCGTTGAGCATAGCGGAGCGAAGCAGCGTGTCGAGGCGAGCGAGAACGGCGCCGTCCATGCCCACCGACTCAGGGAAGTCCTCCCGGGGCGCCACCGGATCCTGCGCGATGCCCTCCCCCCTCTTCGCGACATCCGGGATGGTGACGGGCAGACGGCCGGGCGTGCCAGCGGCGCCGACGAGCGCCTGGGCGGCGGTCCGCTGTGAGACCTCCTCAGTACCGTAGGCGGCCAAGAGGGCCTCGGGCGCGGGCTCAACGTCCATCGGGGCGTAGGGATTGCCGAAGGCGACGAACGCAACCGGGGTCTCCTGTTCCCCCAGGTCCTCCAGGAAGTCGTGGTGTCTGTCGGACAGCCCGATCGAGCCGCTCCAGGCCTGCACGCGGAGGAAGGAGGGCACGATCACGACGTCGTAGTCCGGAGCGGCCTCCAGGTGCTCCTTCACGTCCGTCGAGTCGGAGCGCGGGTCGATGCGGCGCGCGTCGAGGGACTCAATGGCAGGTTGACCCCGAAGCTGGCTTATGAACGTGTCCGCAGTTCCAGGGTACTCGCTGTCGCTGAGCGTGACGACCAGGACATCGTATTGGTCGGGCGGCGTGAGGGGGAGCAGGTTGTTTTCGTTAGACAGGAACGTGAGCGACTCGCGGGCCACCGTGCGGGCCAACACGTCATGGGAACGGCGCGCCACCCGGTGCCGTGTCGTGTCGAGAGACACGACCCTATTCTCGTGGAGGCCAAGCCTTTGCTTCACGCGCAGGAGCCGGCGCACCGAGTTGTTGACTTGGGAGGTGTCGATCCGGCCCGTATCTACGGCCGTGCGGACGGCGTCGTGGGCCACCCATGGATTCGTCGACATCAGCACGAGGTCCGCCCCGGCGTCGAGGACGCGCACCGCCACTTCCCCGACCCCAAACTCCGGGGGGAAGGCATTCATGTTGAGGGCGTCACTCACGACAAGGTCGTCGAAGCCGAGGTCTCTGCGGAGCAGATCCGTCGTGATCGTGCGAGAAAGGGAGGCGGGCACCGTGGTGCTATCTGGCTCCAGGCTCGGGAGCGCCAGATGCCCGGGCATGACACTTGCGACCCCGGCATCTATCACTTGGCGGAACGGCACGAGCTCGAGCGAGTCGAGCCGTCCCCGGTCGAAGGCAAGCACCGGTAGGTTGCTGTGCGAGTCGACGTCCGTGTCGCCGTGCCCGGGGAAGTGCTTGACCGTGGCCAGGGCCTCGCCCCGCTGCGCCCCGCGAACGAAGGCCGCCGCCATGGTGCCCACAAGCGACGGCGAGCCGCCGAACGAGCGCACGTTGATGATCGGGTTTTCCGGATTGTTGTTGACGTCCGCGACCGGCGCGTAGAGCTGATGCACGCCGAGCGCACGGGCCTCCCGCGCCGTGACGTAGCCGGCGCGGTAGGCGAGCGAGGCGTCGCGGGTGGCCCCGAGCGCCATCGCCTTCGGAAAGGTGGTGGCCTCGTCGATGCGCATCCCCACGCCCCACTCCGTGTCTTGGGAGACGAGCAAGGGGCGCTCGGCCTTCGCCTGCAGGTCGTTGGCCATCGCAATCTGCGTCATCGGGGCTCCCGGACCAAAGATCAGTCCTCCGGCCCCGAACGACTCGACGAGGGACACGGTCTGGCGGTACGACGGACTGTTCGCATTCTGGAAGTCCCCGTCGAGCCGAATCACGAAGAGCTGGGCGATCTTCTCGTCCAGGGTCATCGCCCGAAGCTGTCGCTCGGCCCAGGTCGATGCGGACGGGGCCTCCGTCGTGTCGGTCGCCGTAGTGTTCACGTCCGCGGGGTCCACCGAGACTGGCTCCGTGCCCGGCGTCCAAAACCCTGAGAAGCCGACGGCAAGCACGAGACCGACGGCAACGAACGAGCCTCGAAGTGACAATGTCATGGTGCAAAACTACATTCAGAGAACCGCAAACGACCTTACCTCTTCCCCCTCACCTCTTCCCCCTCTTCCATCTCAATCAGTGAGACCTCCCCCCGTTGCAGATCCTGCCACAGATACGCCGCTGCCCCCACCGCCACGGTCCCACAGGCCAGTCCCCAGAGCGACCACCCCAGGATGAGGTAGCCGGTCCCGAAGAGGGTGCTGTACACGAGCACGACGCCCACGAGCCAGTCGAGCGCGAGGCGCCCGAGCCCCGAGTCCGCCTTCACGTCGGGGTGGCGTTCCGCCACCGGCGCCCAGCCGGGGCCGCCGGGATGCACGGTGCGGTAGAACGTGTCGAGCGTGTCGTCGTCGGTCGGGCGTGTGAGGAAGGTGGCTGCGAGCCAGACGACGGTCGTAAACCCGACCACCGAGTAGAGGTTCAGGGGAAAGTCGGCCTGCAGCCCCGGCACCTGGATCCCGAACGCATTGAGTACGAGGGCACTCATCGTCAACACAATCGGGGCGAGGGTCGCCGCCATCTCGCTCCACGCGTTGACGCGCCACCAGTACCAGCGCAGGATGAGGACGAGTCCCAGCCCGGCGGAGGCCGAGAGCAACAGGCCCCACGCCTCGGCGATGGTGTTGAGGAAGAGCGTGACGACGAGGCTCAGCAGCGCCACCACAAAGGTGAGGACCCGCGAGACGAGCACGTAGTGGTCCTCCTCCGCGTCGGGCCGCACGAAACGCCGCCAGAAGTCGTTGACGAGGTACGAGACGCCCCAGTTGAGCTGCGTGGAGACCGTGCTCATGAACGCCGCCAGGAAGGCCGCGAAGAGGAGACCAAGAAGGCCCGGCGGGAGCACGTCCTTCATCACGAGGACGAACCCGGCCCGTGGCTCATCCAGATCGGGGTAGAGCACCAGCGCCGCCAGCGCCACGATGATCCACGGCCACGGGCGCAGGCAGAAGTGGGCAATCGTGTACCAGAGGGTGGCGAAGAGGGCGTTCGGCTCGTCCTTGGCGCTCATCATGCGCTGGGCGATGTAGCCGCCGCCCCCCGGCTCGGCCCCTGGGTACCAGCTCGCCCACCACTGCACCCCCGCGTACGCCGCGAACGCCAGCGCCGAGAGCGAGAAGGTGGCCGCCCCCTCCGCCGCCCCGCCGATCGTGGGCAGGAGGTTGAACGTCTCGTCCGGGAGCTGCTCGCGCAGGCCCGCCACCCCACCGATCTCCGGCATGTCGAGCACCAGAAACGCAAGCAGGACCGTCCCGCCCATCGCCACCACGAACTGGAAGAGGTCCGTGACCATGACGCCCCACAGCCCAGAAAGCAGCGCGTAGACGGCCACGATCAGGATGAGCCCGCCCGTCACGACGAGCGCCGCGCTCATCTCCCGCCCCGCCACCGAGAAGGCCGACTGCCCGAACAGGGTGAGGGCCGGGAAGAGCCGGTCGATGACCGTCTCCATCGCCAGCGACACCCACCCAATGATGAGGATGTTCAGTAGGAGGCCGAAGAAAATGGCTTTGATCCCGCGCAGCCAGGCGGCCACCTCGCCACTGTAGCGGAATTCGACGAACTCCACGTCGGTCAGCACACCGCTGCGGCGCCAGAGGCGGGCAAAGAAGAAGACCGTGAGCATCCCGCCGATGGCGGCGTTCCACCAGAGCCAGTTGCCCGCGATGCCGTCCTGCGCCACGATCTCGGTCACCAGGAGCGGCGTGTC
>CAZMDV010000127.1:0-7420 GCA_964564875.1 uncultured Salinivenus sp. | reverse complement strand
CAGGGAGCGCACGAACGAAGGCCCCACTCCGTCGTAATGATAGGGCCGAAGTCGATGAATAGGGCCGAAGTCGAAGGCCGACTCCGTGTTCAGATCTTCCAGGTGGTGACTGCTCCGTTCATGATCCTCCACACCCTTCGCCTCCGGTCGTTCCGCGCCCACGCGGGGAGCGAACTCGACCTTGCCCCGTCGATCAATCTGCTCTACGGCCCCAACGGGGCGGGCAAGACGAACGTGCTTGAGGCCATTCATTATCTGTGCCTCACCAAGAGCTTTACTGCGTCGCGCGACCGGTACGCCGTGCGGAAGGGCGCGCCGTACTTTGAGGTGGAGGGCACCGTCGAGAACGTGCGGGAAGAGCCCGCGACCGTGCGGCTGGCGTACGTGCCGGGCGAGGGGAAGAAGATCTTCGTGAACGGTGTGGAGCTCGACCGGCTGGCCGACATCGTGGGCACGCTGCCGGTCGTGGTGTTCTCGCCGGAGGACTACGACCTGACGGCCGGGGGGCCCAGCGAGCGACGCCGGTTTGTAAACAACATCCTCAGCCAGGCGCGCCCCGTCTACATGGACAATCTGATGAAGTACCGGCGGGCGCGCCGCCAGCGCAACGAGGTGCTGCGGAGCTACAAGACGCGTCCAGAGCCGCCCCCCACCGAGCTCCTGGAGCCCTGGACGAAAAAGCTCATCACGCTCGGGAGCCGCATCGTGCACCGGCGCCAGCAGTTCCTCCAGGACTTCGCGGAGGACCTTTCAGACGCGTACCGGCGCATCGAGGCCGTTGCCGAGCGTCCTACCATCGAGTACGACACGATTTCCGACCTCGATCCTGACGCCACCCCCGATGACGTGGCCGAGGCCTTCCGCGCGGCCCTCGACCGAAAGGAGGCGCAGGAACGGGAGCGCGGCACCACCCTCGTGGGCCCCCAGCGGGACGAGCTCGTCTTCCGCCTCGACGACCTGGAGGTGCGCCGCTACGGCTCGCAGGGCCAGCACCGCACCTTCGCCATGGCGCTTAAGCTCGCGCAGCACTTGTATCTGCAGGCGCGGAGCGACACCAAACCTCTGCTGCTGCTCGACGACGCCTTCGGCAAGCTCGACGCGAACCGGACGGACGTTTTCCTCGATTTTCTTCAGTCCGACGCCGTAGGACAGAGCCTCGTCACGGCCACGCGGCGGGGGCCGTTCGAGGCGACGCTCGGCGCGGGTCCCAACGCTCATCGCGCCTTTCGGGTGCGTCGCGTAGACGGGGCAGCCAAGGTGGACCCGGAGCGGACGAGCAGTTTCCTTGGCGAAACCGGCGACGACGAGACGGCCCCCGAAGCGGCGATGACCGATTCGTCGGGCTCGGCCGCCCCTCACAGCTGAGACTGGACGCCGACCCGTTTTTTCGTATAACCGCTCATGAACCCCTCGTCGCAATGAAATTCCCCTCCACAACGCGCCGCGCTGCCTATCGACGAGCGGGACTTTGGGCCCTCCTGCCCGCTTTCCTTCTCCTCCTGTCGGTGTCTGCCGGCTGCGTCTCGACAGGCGTAAACCCGGTGAGCGGCAACACCCGAGCTTACGGCTACTCGTGGGAGGAAGAGTTGAAGCTCGGCGCGGAAGCCGACGAGCAGATCAAGAATCAGTACGGGGTGTACGAGGACGAGGAACTTCAGCAGTACGTCGACGAGGTCGCCCAGGAGGTGCTGGCGGAGAGTCACATTCGGCGCCCCGAAACCCCCCAGAAGTTTCGGGAGACGGAGTTTCACTTCCGCGTGCTCGACAGCCCCGTCATCAACGCCTTTGCGCTGCCCGGCGGGTTCGTCTACGTGACGCGTGGGCTTCTTACGCATCTCAATAACGAGGCGCAGCTGGCCGTCGTGCTGGGCCACGAGATCGGCCATGTGGAGGCCCGCCACGCGTCGCAGCAGGCGGCCCGGCAGAAGCTCACGCGAGGCCTCCTCCTCGGGGGGGCCGTGCTCGGGCAAGCCACCCTCGGGGGGAACGTGGGGCGACAGGTCCTGAATCTTGGGGGCACCGCCGCGCAGCTCCTCTCGCTCAGCTATAGCCGCGACAACGAGCGTGAGTCCGACAAGCTCGGGGTCGAGTACGCGGTGCGGGCGGGGTACGATGGGGCGGAAGGCGCTGCCTTTTTCGAATCGCTAGAGCGAGTGCGGGAGCAGGCCGGGCAGTCCATCCCCACGTGGCAGTCCACCCACCCCGACCCGGGGGCCCGGAAGGAAACGATTCCTAAGCTTGCGCGGGAGTGGGAAGCACGGGTGGAACAGCCGGCGACAACGATGAACCAAGAGGCCTACTATAGCTTCCTCGACAACATCATCCTCGGCAAAAATCCGCGTCAGGGATTTGCCGAAGGCGGGGTCTTCTACCATCCCGAACTGGCGTTCCGATTTTCTATTCCCAGCCGCTGGGACGTGCAGAATCAGCCCCAGCAGGTGGCGCTGATTCACCCCGATCAGTCCGCCTATATGCTCTTTCGGTTTGCCGACGCCGAGACCCCGGAGGCCGCAGTGCAGACCTTTGCCGGCCAGGAGGGCCTGACGGTCCTTGACCGCCAGGGCACCTCGGTGAATGGGAACGACGCCCGTCGGGTGCTGGCCGAAGGACAAACACAGCAGGGAGGAACCGTCCGCGTGCTGGCCTACTTCATCGCCTACGGCGACAACGTCTATCAATTCCAGGGGCTAACGGCCGCCGAGCAGTACGACACCTACCGGCCAAACTTCGAGCGGTCGATGACGAGCTTCAGCCGGCTTACCGATCCGGACAAGCTCAACCGGCAGCCCACGCGCCTCACGATCCGCCGGGCGGGCCAACGGGCGCCCTTCCGCACGTTCATCGACGAGTCACGGTTGCCAAAGGACATGACGGAAGACGACCTCGCCATCATCAATCAGCTGGAGTTGGGCGAATCCGTGGCGCCGGACCGTGCTCTGAAACTGCCGGACTGATCTGGAGAGGGGCGGGGACAGGCGGGATTGCGCGGAGGGTCATTGCCGTTGGGCACGATGGGGATCGCCCTCCTCTTCCGTCGGCGGAATTACGCGGCCTTCGCCGCCCACGACCATCTGGCCGTCGCGGTAGATGTACGTGCGCAATTTGACGTGCTTGTTCTCCTCGATCTTCTCTGAGACCTTGACCTGAACGCGCACCTCGGCGCCAACGGGCACCGGACGGAGAAATCGGCACGAGATGCCGACGGCGATGCTCCCATGGCCGGGAAAGTCGCGGCCGAGAACCTTCGAGATGAGTCCCAGCAGCAGGACCCCGTGAACGATGGGACGGCCAAACTGAGAGTGCTCTTCCGCGTATTCCTCATCGACGTGGACAGGGTTGTCGTCTCCGGTAATTTCGGCAAACATCTTCACGTCTTCCGCCGTGATCACCCGCGTCCACTCGTGGGAGTCGCCGATGTCAATCGATTCATACGTGGCAGTCATGGGAAACGAATTGTTACGGATGTAGGCGTCTCAAGAATGGGGTGGATCTGATGCTGCTGCCAATTTAGGAAAAAACGAGGGGAAAACCTACCGTTTGTCGAAACGGTCCGCCCCCTGCCGACAACGAGGCCCACGGGGCAATTTTCTTTGCGTTTTGACCCCAGGACGTGCGTGCTCGACCGGGGGGCGTGCGTTACTCCATCCGGGGGGCACAGCGGCAGGGGAGGGGCAAGGGCGCTCTGCGGGAGGCCGCAGATCCCGGACATTCTTCTCCAGTGTTCGACCACCACTCTTCTATGGATCGTCTTTTTGAAGCCCTGCGACCGTTCATTCGGTTCGTGGTGCGCCGTGCCGGCTGGGTGCTAGCGGCCGCGCTGCTGCTGTCCGCCGTCGGCCTCTACCAGGCCCAGCAGCTGAACGTCGACACCAACTTTGCCAATCTGCTGCCGGACGACCACCCCACCGTGCAGGCCCTGGAGCGGCTCCAGAATACCGTAGGGGGGGAAAGCGAGGTGGCCGTCGGCATCGTGAGCCCCTCGTTCGAGGCGAACAAGCAGTTTGCGGAAGCCCTTATCCCCCGCGCGCTGGAGCTGACGGGGGAGGGCTACGACGGGCCTTACCTCACGCGGGTGGAGTACCGCCGAGACGTCGAGTTTCTGAGGGACAACGCGCTCTACTTCGCCAGCAACCAGGAGCTCCAAACCGTCGAAGCGTTCCTGGACGAGACGATTCAGGAGTCGAAGCAGAAAGCCAACCCGTTTTACGTGGACGTTGGGGGCGAGGAGAATGAGGGCGAGACCAGCGAGGAGGAGGACCTGGAGCAGATGTACGACCGCCTCGTGGGCAAGGAGTACCCAATCTCGGCGGACAGCACGACGATGGTGCTGAACTTCTATCCCTCCGGCGCCCAAACGAACGTGGGCTTCATTGAGGACGTGTACGGGGACCTGCGCGCGCTGGTGGACAGCCTGGGGCCGGCATCCTACCACCCGGAGATGGAGGTGACGCTGGCAGGACGGCTCCTGCGCCAGCAGGCAGAGGTGGAGGCCATCACGAGCGACATCGTCGGGTCCTTTGCCACCGGTGTGACAACTGTCATCCTGGTGGTGATGCTCTACTTCTTCTACAAGGCCTACCGCACGCGGACGGGGGGGCGCTGGCGGAGACGTGTGTTCCTCGCCGAGCTGGGCCGCGCGCCCCTCCTGGCGCTGGTTATTGCGCTGCCCCTTCTCATGAGCCTCGCCTGGACGGGGGGGATGGCCTATCTCACGTTTGGGGAGCTGAACCTGATGACCTCGACGCTTGGGCTCGTGCTCTTTGGGCTCGGCATCGACTTCGGCATTCACTTCTACGCCCGCTACACGGAAGAGCGCGCTACGGGACTGACCGTGGCCGCGGCGGCCGAGACGACGTTTGCGAGCACGGGCCAAGCCATCGCCACCGGGGCCTTCACGACGGCGGCAGCCCTCTACGTGCTCGTGGCGGCCGACTTTAAGGGCTTCAGCGAATTTGGGGCGATTGCGGGCACCGGCGTGCTCTTTGCGCTCGTGGCCATGACGGTGGTGCTGCCGGCGCTCCTGGCCGTGTTTGAACGCACCGGCCTGCTGGACCTCGCCGCCCGGACGCCCACGGAGAGCCCCGGCCCACAGGCGCGGTTGGGCGCCGCCCGGCCCATCGTGATCGGGAGCGTGGTGGCCGTCGTGGCGGCCCTCGTGCTGGCCCCGGACGTATCATTCCAGTACGACTTCGGCAAGCTCGAGCCCGAGTACGAGGCCTACGAGGATCGGAAGGACGTCATCAAGCGCGTCGATCAGGGGGGGGATGGGAGCCGCCGCAACCCCGCGTACGTGGTGGTGGACAGCGCGAAGAACGTGCCGAAGGTGGTCTCGGCGGTCCACGAGACGAAGCGCGACTCCGGCTCCCTGGTGCTGGCCGTCGAGAGCCTGCAGGAGCGCTTTCCGCTGGCGGACACGGCGCGGCAGAACAAGCTGGAGCGAATCGCGGAGATCCGGGAGACGCTCACCGAAAACAAGTACCTGCGCCAGGACAGCTCCGAGAACATGGAGCGACTGCGCCGCGCGGCCCGCACGCAGGAGGCGATCGAGCTGGACCGGGTGCCCAAGTTTCTGCGCAAGCAGTTCACGACGAAGGACGGGGAGCTCGGGAAATTCGTGATGATCTATCCCGAGGGCAGTCTGGCCGACGGCCGACGGTCCATCGCTTTCGCGAACGAAATTGGCACCATCACGACCGAGGACGGTCGCACCTACCACGCCGCCTCGACGTCGCTCATCGCGGCGAACATGCTGCAACTGGTGCAGGCGGAGGCGCCGTGGATGGTGGCGGGGACGTTCCTCATTGTGGCCCTGGTGATGCTGCTGAATTTCCGCGACGTGCGCTGGGCGGGCCTGGCGCTCATTCCGCTGGTGGTGGGCGTGCTCTGGATGCTGCTGCTGATGGTGGTCTTCGGGGTGAAGCTGAACTTCTTCAACATGGTGGTGCTGCCGGCCATCCTGGGCATCGGCAACGATGCAGGGGTGCACATGGTGCATCGGTACCGGGAGGAGGGGCACCGGTCACTCTGGACGGTGCTGCGGTCCACGGGCGAGCACGTGACGATGGGCACGCTCACGACGATGATCGGGTTTGGTGGGCTGCTCCTCAGCTTCCACCCGGGCCTCAACTCGATGGGCACGCTCGCCGTGGTGGGGCTGGGGACGACGTTGCTGGCGGCCGTGGTCTTCCTGCCCGCCCTGCTGCAGTGGCTCGAAGATCGGGGAGGGACGCTCCACGGTTCAGGGTGAGGCGAGGGGGACAGGCCTGGGCGGCTGTCCTACTGGTCATCGAGGGTGTCGAGCGGGCTGTCGACCTCGTGGCCACTTTGCTCCAGGACATGCAGGTATTTCTTGGTGGTATTCAGCTGCTCGTGGCCCAGCAGCTCCTGGATGCGGCGCAGGTTCTCGCCGTCCTGCAGCAAGTGTGTGGCAAACGAGTGCCGCAGCGTGTGACACGTGGCCCGCGTCGAGAGCCCGGCGTCGGCCACGGCCTCCCGGACCGTGCGCTGGATCGGGGATGAAGAGCGGTGGTGCCGTTTGGTCCGTCCGTCCTCCGGGTCGGTGGAGCGCTGTGTGGAGGGGAAGACGTAGTACCAGGGCCATGCGGTGGGGGCGTTTGGGTACTTTCGGGCGAGGGCATTTGGGAGCGAGGCGCCGACGTCGTCGACCCGGTCGGTGTGGTGCCGCCCCTCCACGCGACGGAGGTGCTGCTGCAGCGGCTCGCGGAGGCGGTCGGGGAGGATTGTCGTTCGGTCCTTGCCGCCCTTGCCGTCCCGCACGACGATGCGGCGCTGGTCGAAGTCCAGGTCCTTGACCCGGAGGCGCAACGCCTCGGACAGGCGCAGTCCAGCTCCATAAAGCAGGTGGGCCACCAGCGCGTTGGGCCCCGCGTCCATGGCGGCGAACAACCGCCGGGTCTCCTGTTTTGACAGGACAGTGGGCAGGCGCTTGGGCCGGTCGGCGCGCTTGATCTCGCCAATGTCTCCGAGGGGCCGGTCGAGCACGTCGTCGTACAGGAAGACGAGGGCATTGAGGGCCTGGTTCTGCGTGGAGGCCGCCACGTTGCGATCGACCGCCAGGTGGTTGAGGAACGCGCGCACGTCCGATGCATCGAGGCCCCGCGGATGGGTCGTGTCGTGAAAGCGGACGTAACGGACGATCCACCGGCGGTAGCTCTTTTCCGTATGACGGCTAAACTGACGGCGGCGACAGGTCGCGTGGACGCGGTCGAGGAGAGACGAAGGGGAATCGGTGGCCGGGGGAGGCATGGGACGAGCGTTTTTAGATTTGAAAAATTGACATTACACCTGTACTATACAGGCCAGCCTGTATAGGATCAACCAGGCCCACAACCCGCTGGCAGCAAGGGACTTGGGGGAGGCCCTGTTCGATACTACCCGGCGAGCGACGTATAATTATAGG
>CAZMDV010000126.1:0-7465 GCA_964564875.1 uncultured Salinivenus sp. | reverse complement strand
AGCTGCACACAGTGCTCGATGTCTTTCGTGTCGACCATCTCGACGGTTGAGTGCATGTAGCGGAGTGGCACGGAGAGAAGCACGCTGGGCACGCCGCTCCGCGTCTTGAAGATGGAATCGGTATCGGTGCCGGTGCGCCGGCTGCTGGGCTCGTGCTGCAGGGGAATCGCCTCGGCCTCGGCTACCTCAACCACGCGCTCCACGAGTCGGGGGTGATTGGAGGTCCCGTGCGTTACGGTCGGCCCTTCTCCAATCTCGATGTCGCCGTGCTTCTTGTTGTCAATGCCGGGCGAGTCGGTGGCGTGGGTGACGTCGAACGCCACGGCGGCGTCGGGGTCGAGGCGGTGTGTAATCATCTTCGCCCCGTGCCCCCCAATTTCCTCCTGCACAGAGTTGGCGGCCTGCACGCTCCACGCCGGCCGGTCCGACGAGAGACGCTCCACGGCCTGCGCGATGATGAATCCGCCGAGCCGGTTGTCGATGGCCCGCGCCGTGATGCGGGAGTCGGTGAGGTCGGTCGGCCCCACGTCGAACACCATGGGGTGCCCCACCCGGATGCCGCGATCGTGGACCTCCTCTTCGCTCGACGCCCCAATGTCGACGAACAGCTCGTGCACCTTGGGCACCTTCTCATTCTTGGTGTCGCGGATGTGGATGGCGGTGTTGCCCACGACGCCGGTGACGGGCCCATCGTCGCCCAGGATCCGGACGCGCAGGCCCCGTGCGATGGCGCGGTCCGATCCGCCGATGCGGTTGATGTGAATGAAGCCATCGTCGGTAATGTGGCGCACCATGAAGCCGATCTCGTCGACGTGTGCATCGAGCAGGACGCGGGGGGCATCTTCGGCGGTGCCCTCTAGGGTCGCCCAGGCCGTGCCGTACGCATCGGTTTCTACCTCGTCGGCGTAGTCGCGCACGTACCGGGTCCACACGCGCTGCCCCGATGCCTCAAAGCCAGTGGGACTCGGGGTATCGAGGAGGTCGAAGAAAAAGGATTTCGCGTCGTTGGTCATGCAGGCAAAGAGAGCTCGTCGAAAGGAGAACGTGACGGCGCCTCCGTAGTGGAGAATACCGGTCGGCTATACGGATCGAACCGTCGCAGTATCCAGAGCGGGAGTCAAATTTTTGCGGGGTCCGCTCTGGCCCTCCGTAACGACCCGGCGCGGCGAAGACGGACCAAAAGGGTCAGAGATGTCTATGTGATAGTCGGTCTTGTTGCATACCCGTTTCGCTTCCCTTCCTCCCTTCACCACAGACCTTCTGACTATGCCGAAGACGACGGAACGCACCTACCACATGCTCATCGTGGAGGACGACGCCGACATTCTGATGGGCCTCGAAGAGTACTTCGAACTCGAGGACTACGAGGTAGAGACGGCGGAGGATGGCGAAGAGGCCCTCCAGAAGATGAAAGACATGGACAAGTGTGACGTCGTTCTCCTCGACGTGATGCTACCCAAGAAGGACGGCTTTGAGGTGCTCGAAGAGTCCCAGGAGATGGGCTTCAGTGCCCCGATCCTCATGATTACGGCCCGGGGCGAACAGGAGTCGAAGCTGAAGGGCTTCGGCCTCGGTGCGGACGACTACATTACCAAGCCGTTCAACGTCGAGGAACTGGCGGCGCGGGTGAAGGCCATTCTGCAACGAACCATGCCTCCCGCCGAGGCGCCGATGGATGTCTACGAAATCGGCGACGTGGAGATCAATTTTTCTACCCACGAGGCATACCGCGACGGCGAGGAGCTCAACTTCACGGCCCTGGAGTTCGATATCCTCCGATACCTCATCCAGCACAAGGGACGGACCGTTACGCGCAAGCAACTCCTGCGGGACGTCTGGGGCATCGACGAAAACATCATCACGCGGACCATCGATCGCCACATGGCCTCGGTCCGCAAAAAGATTGAGCCGGACGCCTCCGATCCCACCTACATTGAGACGGTGTACGGCATCGGCTACCGGTTCGACGACGAGTAGTCTCCCCCCGTCGCGCTCGCTCCGGCAGGGGCCGGCGGCCTCCGTGAGTCCCTCCGGAATGCCCACCCGGATCTGCATCACGCACTCGAGGCCTCCTGCCACGGGCCCGTAATCGCCAGCGTGAGGCCCTCGTGCTGGATGTTCATGAAAAGAGTGCTCCCGTCCGGCGAAAACACCGCCCCGGCCAACTCCGAGCCGCTCATTGCGTTGCGCCCAAGCTTGTAGAACTGCCCCTCCGGTGTGATGCCCACGAGCGTGTCGGTGCTCGGCCCATCCTCGCACGCGATGACGTCGCCCCAGGGCGCCACTGTTAGGTTGTCGGCATTCTCCAGTACCGTCGTGTCATTGGGCTCCACGAACAGCTCCAGCTGGCCCGGCTCGTCGGCCTCGCGGTCGGTCCCCTCGTAGGGACTCGGCACGTAGCGCCACACTTGCCCCTTCCCATTCGTGCCGCCGTTCGTACAGGCCACGTAGGCGGCGTCCTCCCCGTGCCACATGCCCTCTTCGCGAGCGAAGCGCGCCGCCCCGTCGGCAAAGCCGCGCGTGCGGAGGTCGTCGTTCGGGGTGTCCACGTTGTCGAGGGTCATCCACTCGACCCCGAAGGTTGTCCCCGGTGCGATCTCCGGCCCATCGCCCCAGTTGCGGGTGTCAAGGCTCGGCTGTCCCTTCACGCAGCAGCACTGCAACTGGCCGCCCTTTTGCAGTTCACCGGGCTCGTTGGGCAAGTAGCGGTAGAGGAGTCCGTCTTGTCGGTCTTCGGAGAGGTACACGACGCCGCTGTTCGGATCGACGGCCACCGCCTCGTGGTTGAACCGGCCCATGGCTTTGATCGGGCGGGGCTCTGCGCGCCGCATCGTGGCCGTGGCGGGCACTTCAAAGACGTAGCCGTGGTTCTTCGCAAAGGTGTCGTCGGCCTTCTGCACCGTCTCCTCACAGGTGAGCCAGCTGTTCCAGGGGGTGGGCCCGCCCGCACAGTTGCGAAGCGTGCCCGCCAGGCTCACAAACTGGCGACGGACGGCCTGCCGGTTGGTGTCGTAGACGACCGTCGTGGTGCCCCCGAGGGCGCCGTGCCCGCTCCGCCCAGGATCGTATCGGTCGACCTCCGGCATCTGACTGATCGAGGCGTCTCCCTCCGACCGGAACGGGCCCTCTTTCACAGGGGCGCCGGCATTGATCTCGTGATTGCGCACGAGGAGCGTGGTTCCGTCCGGTCCCAGGAAGGTGGCCATGCCATCCGGGCGGTGCGGCACGCGGAAGCCGTCGTCCATCTCGTCCCCGTGGCGCGAGACGATTCGGTAGGAGAAGCCCTCCGGGAGATCGAAGATGCCATCGGGGTCGGGCTGGAGGGGGCCGAAGCCGACCTGATTGGAGGCACGTGCGCTCCCCGCCGACGAACAGCCGACGAACAGGTGAAGGCCCGCAAATCCGGCCGTGAGCGCGCTTGCTTGTTTCAGGAAATGACGACGGTCTTGCATGACCCGTGGATTTGCTCAGGCCGCTTTTTGTGACTCCTCGACGCGCTCAGCCCCTTCCAGCTTGTACCCAATGCCGTACACGCTCTGAATGGGCCACTCGTCTTCGGACTCTCCATCCATCACGTCGCGGAGGGCGTTCACGTGCCGGTCGATGGTGCGGGTCTCGACCTCGGTGGGTAGGTCCCACACGTCCCTGAGAATCTGCTCGCGAGTGGCCGTGCGGCCCCGACGACGCAGGAGGTAGGCAAGCAGCTTGTATTCGAGGTCCGTGAGGTCCACCGGCTCCCCGTCCCGCGTCACCTCGTCCTCGTCGAGGTTTACACGGAGACCGCCCACCTCGAAGGCACCGCCCTCCTCAGTCGCTTCGGCCTCGCGGCGGAGCAGCACGTCGATTCGGGCCACGAGCTCTTCGGTCTCGAAGGGCTTCGTCAGGTAGTCGTCGGCCCCCACCTGAAAGCCCCGCATCTTGTGCTCGTGGTCCCCCAGTCCTGTAAGCATGAGAACAGGCGTGCGCACCCCGTCGTCGCGGGCTTGCCGTAGCACTTCAAAACCACTGAGGTCTGGCAGCTTCGCGTCCAGGACGACGAGGTCGTACCCGGGCAGCCGAGTGGCCTCCTCCAGAGCCGTCTCACCGTTCTCAGCGAGCGTAACCTCGTAGTCTTCAGATTCCAGGTACAGCAGGAGGCTCGTGCTGAGCTCGCTGTCGTCTTCGACGACGAGAAGAGAGGGGCCTTCGGGATCGGAGTTAGACATAAGGAAGAGGAAAGAAATGAAGCAGACAAGTGCTGTGCAGAAAGCTTTTACGGGGTTGGACCCTAAGCGCTTCGCGGCAGTCGCCCATTCGTGTTATCCTCTCGCAACGGGAGTGGGGACAGGGTCACAGGCTCGAAACGTCTCTCTGCGTCGCTAAGTCCCTCCCCCGCGCATGTGCCGGATCCAAAGGGGGGTGGGAAGAAGGGGAATAGGACCTCTTTTCCTTCGCCAAATCGACAGAGACGAGGGGCAACCACGCGGCGGATCTCACCCATGCTCACCCATGCATGACCGCGAGCGGTTTCAACCGTGCGACTTTTTCAGCAAGCCTCGCCCCCGCCACAGTTTCTACCACGCCGTCGATGTTCTCTTTGAGCCGCACCCCGCTGACGGAGGGCGAGTTGTCGCCCGACCGTACATGGACACCCTTCCCTTCCAGCTCCTCGTCGAGCGCGACCGGCTCGGCGTGGTGATTGGCCTCATGGCGACTCATCGTGCGCCCCGCTCCATGACACGCCGAGCCGAAGCTCTTCTGCATTGCATCGCGCGTGGCCAGCATGACCCACGAGGTTCCACCCATGCTGCCGGGCACGAGGACCGGCTGGCCGAGCGCGCGGTACGGGAGCGAGATGCCCGGCGTGCCGGGCCCAAAGGCCCGGGCGGCCCCCTTGCGATGCACGTAGCACCGCATGTGCTTGCCGTCGACCTGGTGCATTTCCACCTGCCCCAAGTTGTGGGCGACGTCGTAGACCGTCTTGAGACGCTGGCCCGCCCCGTCGAGAAGCTCGTCGAACACCTCGCGGACGCGATGGGCCAGCACCTGCCGGTTCGCATAGGCGTAGTTGGCCGCAGCCCGCATGGCCCCCATGTAGTCCTCGGCCTCCCCCGAGTCGAGGGGTACCGACACGAGATTCGGATCCGGGGGCGTAATGTCGTAGGAGGGAGCCGTCTCCTGGAACCGCTCGATGTAGTCCGCACAAATTTGGCGCCCGTAGCCCCGAGATCCGCAATGAACCTGAGCGACGAGCGTGCCCTCCTTTAGTCCCATCGTTACGGCCGCCGCCCGGTTGAAGACCTCCTCGACGGCGTGAATCTCAATGAAGTGCTCGCCGCCGCCAAGGGTCCCGAGCTGCTGCGCTCCCAGCGACCGGGCCGCCTGACTGACCTTGTTCGGATCTGCCTCGTTGAGCCGCCCCCCTTCCTCGGCGCGCACGAGATCGTCCTGCTGTGCCATATCCTTGCGCAGGGCCCACTGCGCCCCGGACTGCGCCACATGATCGACCTCGCTCTTGTTGAGGGAGATAGATCCTTCCGCGTCGACACCGCTCGGAATGTGGGCCTTGAGGGCATCGGCGAGGGCGTCAAAGCTTCCTTCGGCCTCCTGGACACTGATGTCCGACCCCAGAAGCCGAACCCCTGCGTTGATGTCGTGCCCAATGGCGCCAGGGGCGATGGTGCCCACCGGCCACTTCGACACGGCCACGATTCCGACCGGGGCCCCCTGTCCACTGTAGACATCCGGCATCACGACAAGATGCCCCACTAGGCCGGAGAGCATCGACGTCCGGATAGCCTGCTCGATCGCCCTCCGCTCAAGAACTTCGTCGATGAGGTCCTCGCTCGCGAGGATGCGCACGGGCACGCGCATCGCCTCCTGGAACGACTCGGGGATTTCCCAGGTGAAGTCGTCGATCCGCGTCAGGTCCGTCCGTTCCATACGCTAGAGGCTCGCGCACGCATGGGGACGGGCTCCCGTCCCTGCGCCGCTTCTGATTATTTTTGAAAATAAAGTAGGATGTTTTGAACCCCCGGCAGAAATTTAGTGTTCCACCCTTCGTATCGAATCTGTGTTCGGATCTCTCGTGCGGACCCGCTTACAGGATCGATCAGCCGCCTCTACGGCCTGCGCCCACCCGCGCACAGCTCTCAAGTGCAGGGGGACGGATCCCTGCGCAGCACTATGCAGGCGCCTCGGCGGCCCGCTCTTCCTCGTCGGCCTCGGCACTCCCCACCTCGTGGATCCAGCCGCCCCCAAGTACGTCGTCGTCTTCGTAGAGCACGAGGCTCTGGCCGGGCGTGATGGCGCGGCGGGGCTCCGCGAAGGCCACCTTGAGCGTATCGTCGTCAGGTTGCCAGGCGAGGCATCCGGCCCCGTCGTCGTTGTAGCGGATGGTGCCCCAGACCGGCCGTTCCTCTTCGATTTCAGGGTACTTGACAAGGTTGATCTCGCGGGCTGTGAGGGTCTGTTCCATGAGCTCCTCCTTCGGCCCCACCGTGATCGTGTTCGTCTCCGGATCGATGTCGGTAACGTAGACGCGCTCACCGAGCGCCAGCCCCAGTCCTCGCCGCTGGCCGATGGTGTAGAAGGGGTACCCGTCGTGCTCGCCGACCACGGTGCCGTCGCTGAGGACAAACTTGCCGCCGCTTACCTCCTCCTCCAGACCGTCCACTCGATCGCGGAGGAAGCGGCCATAATCGTTGTCCGGAATGAAGCAGATCTCGTAGGAGTCCGGCTTGTCGGCCACACTGAGGCCGAACTCTTCCGCCATCTCGCGGATCTCGGGCTTCTCGTACTCACCGAGCGGAAAGATGGAGCGGGCCAGGTGCTCCTGCGGCAGTCCCCAGAGCGCGTAGCTCTGGTCCTTGTTTCGATCTTTCCCCCGGCTCAGGACGTACCGGTCCAGCTCCTCGTCGTACCGGACGTTAGCGTAGTGGCCGGTGGCGATGTGCTCGCAGTCCAGGTCGTCGGCTCGCTGCAGGAGCGCCGCCCACTTGATGTGCGTGTTGCAGAGCACACAGGGGTTGGGCGTGCGTCCCGAGAGGTACTCGTCGGTGAACCGCTCGATGACCCAGTCGCCAAACTCCTCCCGGATGTCGACGACGAAGTGGGTAATGCCGTGCTTCGTGGCGACGACACGTGCATCGTTCATCGACTCGATCGAGCAGCAGCCCACCTCTTTGCCGTCGCGGCCCCCGCTGGTGGAGTAGTCCCACGTCTTCATGGTGATGCCGATGACCTCGTAGCCGCGCTCGGCCAGGAGAACGGCCGTCACGGAGGAATCGACGCCGCCGCTCATGGCGACGAGAACGCGTCCCTTCTTGCTCATGGCGAGTGAAGATTCACATTGGTGGTTTCGAATTTTCGTGCTCCCGGAGCTGTAGAAAACTTGTTCGCGCGGCAAAGGGTTTCGTCCGCGAAGGACCTCGGGCCGCCTTTCCCTCGAACAGCCGCTAAGATTCAGCGCTTATCTACGAAGGCC
>CAZMDV010000125.1:0-7610 GCA_964564875.1 uncultured Salinivenus sp. | reverse complement strand
CGGTGCCGGTGGGCCCGACGGCCTGAATGGTGCCGCCCTGCACCACCATCACGCCTGCGTCGATGGGGGCGTCGGAGATCGGGTACAGGGTGGCGTTCCGGAAGACGTGGGGCTGATCCTGGGCGTGAACGGGGGCCAGCATCATCAGGCCCGCGAGGCCAAGGGCAAGTGGAGCAGTTCGCATGGGAAAAGAGGGTTCCGAAAATGAACAGCGGCAAGGAAAGTATGACCTCCCCAAGACACTCACAAGGGGAGACGAGTTTGTTTCAGGAAGATCGCATGCCAGCAGGGGAAATCCCTCCTGCGAGCCGCGTCGCAGGGTGGGGCTTCGAGCCTTTCCCCGGGACGACGCACGCCTCCCTCCCACGTAGCGGACGCTACGCGACCAATCGGCGGGCTTCCTCCGCGACGTGATCGGCGGTGAAGCCGTATTTCTCCATGACCACCTCGCCCGGCGCCGACGCCCCAAAGCGGTCTACGCCGATGGCCCGTCCCTCAGGCCCAACGTACCGATCCCAGCCCTGGGTCACTCCGGCCTCGACCGAGACGCGCGCCTCTACGTCCGGCGGCAGCACCTCGTGCCGGTACGCCGCCGGTTGCTCAGCGAACAGCTCCCACGAGGGCATGCTCACCACCCGGGCCCGAAGGCCCTCGTCGTCGAGCGCCCGCGCCGCCCCGAGTGCGTGCTGGACCTCGCTCCCAGTCCCGATCAGCACCACGTCCGGCGTGCCCTCACACGGGCGCAGCACATAGGCCCCGCGGCGCAGCCCCTCCGCCGCGGCGAGCGTGGACCGGTCCAGCACCGGGAGCGTCTGCCGGGTGAGGGCCAGCGCGGTGGGTCCGTCCGTATGTTGCACCGCTACGGCCCAGGCCTCGGCCGCCTCATTGGCGTCGGCCGGGCGGATCAGCGTCAGGTTCGGAATGGCGCGGAGGGCCATCAGGTGCTCAATGGGCTGGTGCGTAGGGCCGTCCTCGCCGAGCCCAATCGAGTCGTGCGTGAAGACGTACACGACCGGCTGCTCCATCAGCGCGCTCAGCCGCAATGACGGGCGCAGGTAGTCGCTAAAGATGAGGAACGTCCCCGCGTAGGGCTGAAGGCCGCCGTGGAGGGCCATCCCGTTGGACATCCCCGCCATGGTGTGCTCCCGCACCCCGAACCGGAAATACCGCCCCTCGGAGTTGTCGGCCTGAAAGTCCGACCGGCCCGGCACGTCCGTCTTGTTTGAGCCGGTCAGGTCCGCCGAGCCGCCGACGAGGTAGCCGGCCTTGGGGGCCAGGTCGTTGAGGGTGAGGCCGCTGGCCTTCCGGGTGGCCATCTGCTGGCCCGCCTCGAACGTGGGGAGCACCTCCGCCCAGTCCTCCGGCAGGCGCCGGTTCATCCAGCGCTCGTACTCGGCGGCCTTCTCGGGGTGGGCCTCCGCGTACGCCCTGAAGAGCGCGTCCCACTCCTGGGTCCAGTCGGCCCCGCGGTCGATGGCCTCGCGCATATGGTCATACACCTCGTCGGGGACGTAGAACGTCTCGTCCGTGGGCCAGTCCAGGTTCTCCTTCGTCCGCCGAAGCTCCTCCGCCCCCAACGGCTTCCCGTGGGCAGCGGCGGTGTCCTGCTTGTTGGGACTGCCGTAGCCGATGTGCGACCGCACCACGATCAACGAGGGTCGGTCGGTCTCTGCCTTCGCCTTCGTGAGGGCCTCATCGACCGCGTCGAGGTTCTTCGCGTCGTCGACGCGCTGCACATGCCAGTCGTACGCCTCGAAGCGCTGCTGCACGTCCTCGGTGAAGGCAAGGTCTGTGGACCCGTCGATCGTGATCCGGTTGTCGTCGAAGAAGTAGATGAGCTTGCCCAGTCCCAGGTGCCCGGCCAGCGAGGCGGCCTCGTGCGAGACGCCCTCCATCAGGTCGCCGTCGGAGCAAATGCCATACGTGTGGTGGTCCACGATCGGGTGCTCGTCCGTGTTGAACTCGTCGGCCAGCACGCGCTCGGCGAGGGCCATGCCGACCCCATTGGCAAACCCCTGCCCGAGGGGGCCGGTCGTCGTCTCCACGCCTTCGGTCAGGTGCGCCTCCGGGTGGCCCGGCGTTTCGCTGTTCCACTGCCGGAAGTTCTTGATCTCCTCCATCGACAGGTCGTAGCCGGTGAGGTGGAGCAGGCTGTAGAGGAGCATCGAGGCGTGGCCCGCCGAGAGGATGAACCGGTCCCGATTGGGCCAGTCTGGATCGGACGGGCTGTGGCGAAGGTGGCGCGTCCAGAGGACGTAGGCCACCGGGGCCAGGCCCATGGGCGTGCCAGGATGCCCGCTCTGGGCCGCCTCCACCGCATCGGCCGCGAGGAACCGAATCGTGTTAATGGCGCGTGTATCCAGCTCAGTGTCGAGAAGGGTGTCCGTGGCCATGGATCAGGAGTAAGGTCTGTAAGGTGGGGTGGCAGTGTTGGAGCCCCTCCCAGAAAGCCTCTGCGTGCTGCGAGCGGCTGCATCCTCTTCTCGCGGCGTTTCGCTGCATCGCCGTATCGCTTCGGATACGTCTGCTTCGCGCGCTTGGCGAGAAAAAGCGTCCGCTCACCCTCGCGAAACCCACATGTTTTTGGGATAGGCTCTTGGTCGTGACGCTAGGGATGACCGGCGGGGGCAAGGCGTTTCAACTCAGCATGGAGCCGGTCTCTCTGTTTTGTCTCTTCAGTGACAAGAATTGGAATGGCTCACAGAGGGCGTGGGTCCGCTGGTGCGGATCCGCTCGTCGGGACAGTGTGGGGGTCTGGAGAGTGGCCCCACATCAGGTGTGGAGTTGACTCCGACGCCACCGTTACGGTCCTCCTTCTGACTGAGTGGGGCCGGTTCTCCACAACGGGCCCCTCCGTGTGTCAATCTCCTCCCCCCCGCCTCCTCCCTATCGCCGAGGCTCTTCGATTTAGTCAACTCAGAAGCAAATGCAAATCCTTATCCGCAAACGTTCTCGCCCATCGGTGTCCGACCGCCCCCGTGGATTTGCCTGGACCCTCCCGTGTTCCCCCCGGCCCCGGGGCGTCGGTTCTCGGAATCCCACTTTTCAGGTAGTAGCAGGTCCGGAGCGCAGTCATTGCGCGGTCGAGCCGTTTCTCTTCGACGTCCTTGCCCGCTCGATGCTCGTACACGTAGATGCCTTTGATTAGGAAGTTCGGTACCTCGTTGAGGCATTCGGCCCGCTCTTCGTTGCCCGACCTCTGGGTCGCATCGAGCGCCGGGTGAGCTCAATCATCAGGTCGTCGATAAACCTCGGGGCCTTTCTTGCAGTTCGCCCCAGCGGTAGGCTAGGGCCTCTGCAACGCGCTCCGCTATGCTAAACATGGGCGAAGTTCGGGCTCGGTTCCAAGATCTATCGCAAAGGTCTCAAGCCGAGGTCACCAGTGCGGCCGGCGGGCGTAGCCCGCGGTGATAATCCGCTTAGCTCGTTCTCATGGCTCCCTTCAGTGGGAACGGGTGGGCTGCATGCAGGGGATTGCCCCGAATATGAGGCAAGATTCAGAAAGACGCCGGCTCGCTCACTGACCCATAATTTTCGTGGTCCTCCTGCGTTGTGTCGAGAGGAGGCGAAACATCTGATGCTACGAATGACAATACGGCGTGATGATCGACCGGATTTGAAAGAGCCTTTCCCACACGAATCGTCTGGAGAGTCCTGCAGTCCCTTAGCGATTTTCTACGTACAGTGCCGATTCGCTCACAGCCCATATCCCCCGGATGCGCATTGCCCTGTTCGCCGGAGCCTACAATCACATCGCCGATGGGGTCGCACTGACGCTCAACCATCTGGTCGATTATCTCGAGCGCCGCGACATTCCTGCTCGCGTGTTCGCCCCGACGGTGGGCGATCCGGCCCTCGACCATGCCGGGACCCTGATTCCGGTGCCGTCGATTCCGTTTCCGGGACGCTCCGAGTATCGCTGCACCCTGGGCATTACGCCGTCGGTGCAGGAGGAACTGGAGGCGTTCGACCCGACCCTCCTCCAGGTGTCCACCCCCGACCTGCTTGGGTTCCAGGCCCTGCGCCTCGGTCAGTCCGCCGACATCCCGGTTGCGGGGACGTACCACACGCACTTTGCTTCGTACCTGAAATACTACCACCTGGAGGTGCTGGAACCAGTGGTTTGGCGCTACCTGCGCCATTTCTATCAGCAGTGCGATCACGTCTACGTCCCCACGACCACCATGTTGGACATCCTGCGGGACCACGGCATTGAGAGCGATCTTCGGCTCTGGCAGCGGGGCATCGACGTCGACCGGTTCAACCCCAGCTATCGCTCCACGTCGTGGCGGCAGGCCCACGGAATTGACGAGGAAGAGGTCGTAGTCGCTTTTGTCAGCCGCCTCGTTTGGGAGAAGGGGCTCGACATGTACGCCGACGTCATCGAGTCGCTGGAGCGTCAGGGGGTGCCCCACCGCAGCCTCATCGTCGGAGACGGCCCGGCCCGCGAGGAACTGGCGGGCCGCCTCCCGAACACAACCTTCACGGGCTTTCTGCGCGACGAGGCTCTTGCCCGTGCCTACGCCTCGTCCGACGTGTTTTTCTTTCCGAGCGACACCGAAACATTCGGCAAGGTGACCCTCGAGGCCATGGCGTCGGGACTCCCCACGGTCTGCGCCGACGCGGCGGGCAGTCGCGACCTCGTTGAGGAGGGGACGACGGGCTTCCTCTGCCCCCCGGAGGATCCCGACGCCTTCGCCGAGCGCGTGCGCCACCTCGTCCTCAATTCCTCGGTTCGGCAAGAGATGGGCCAGGCGGCTTACGAACGGGCGCAGGACTTTGCCCGAGACCAAGTTCACGCCCAGCTCGTCCAGCACTACGAAGAGCTTTTAAGCGCCATGGACGGGTCGGGGACGGGCTCGGCCCCGCGCGCGTCTTCGGCCCGTCCCGAAAGAACGGAGCATTAGGCAGCTAGGCCTCATTTTTTGCCCCGCAACACAGCCTGTCGTCCATCCGAGACGTTCCCACTGTTGGGGCCATGCGCCCCGTCGCCATGACCCGAGTGCCCGATGCGCTTCCCGACTTTTTCGTGCTGGGCGTTGCAAAGGGGGGGACCACCTCGCTGCACCATTATCTTCGTCAGCACCCCGCCCTGTTTCTCCCGTATGTGAAGGAGCTCCACTTTTTCGACGCCGACGACGATCGATTTCCGTCCAAGCTCGACCAATACCTGGGGTACTATTCGGGGGCGGATGCCCGCCTCACCGGAGACGCCACCCCCTCCTATTTCCGACATGCCGAGGTGGCCGCCGACCGCATGCATCAGCTCTACGGGAGCACTCCTCCTCGTTTCCTCTTGCTTCTCCGGGACCCGGTGGAGCGTGCGTACTCCCACTATCTCCACAACGTCTCTGAAGGACGGGAACTACTCTCCTTCGAGGAGGCCCTGGAGGCCGAGCAGGCCAATCCTGCCTCGAAACGGCAGGCCTGGAAGGCCTACTTTGCCGACGGCGTCTACGCCGACACCTTAGCGACATGGTTCGCGCGCTTCCCGCGAGAACGGTTCCTCGTTTTCCGTTCCGACATGCTCGCGGACACCCCGGACGCCTCGCTGCGAAGAATTTTTCGCTTCCTCGGGGTCGATCCCGCTGCGGAGGTGGACACGGACGTGCACCTCAATTGCACCGGGGAGCAGCAGAGTCGCGCCCTCGGTAGAATTCTTTCGTATCTCCCCTCCCGGCTTCGCTCACTAACCCGCCGGTGGACTCCGGAGTGGATCCGGCTCAGCGTAGAGCAGTTCGTCCGTCGGCGGAGCACCGGCTCCCCCTCGGACCGCCCCATCCTCGACCCCGCCCTCGAACGCCGCCTTCGGGCCCGCTATGCGCCGCACGTCCGGCGCCTCGCGGACATGATTGGCCGAGACCTCTCGGCCTGGCTGCCCGCTTCGGACAATCGATGTTCCTCTCCTGAGGACCGTCCCGCCTGAGGGGCTCAGGCCCACACGGACATGCCGCCGAGACGGGCCGGGCCTCTTCTCCCCTGTCGAGCGGGTCCGCCGATTGCACGGGGAGATCACCAACCCGTCTCGTTCTCCGGGCCTTGGACTGCGTGTCCGCCCCTATCCGTCCCCGCTCCGGTCCGCCGAGAGCACACCCGTCCGTTCGCCGGGGATCTGTTTCCAGTCATTCGTCACCGCCGATGCCTTCCTCCCCCCCGGCCCCCAACACGTCGGAGTCCGCCTCCTCCGATCGGGAGCCCACGTCTGTCTCGCTCGGACAGATCATCGGGGCCCTCCTCCTCAGCGTTCTCGTCCTGGGGATCATCGGCTACTTTACGTTCGACGCGAGGGCGTTTCAGAGGACGCTGCAGCACACGCAGCCCCTGTTGCTGCTCGCCGCCGCGGTAATGGCCCTGTCGCGGGTTGGCTTTGGGGGATGGAGACTGAGCTACGTCTCGCAGGGGCGCCTCGACTTCGCGGCCGGGACGCGGGGCCAGCTCGCCTGGTACTTCTTCGCCAACGTCACCCCGACTGTCGTTGGGGGCGGCCCCGTCGCCACCTTCTACGTCGCCCGGGACGCGGACCTCCCGGTCGGACAGTCGGCGGCACTCATGCTCTTCTGCATGCTGCTCAACCAGCTGTGGTTCGTGGCGGCGATTCCTGTGCTGATCGGGGCCAGCTTCACCATCGACCTGATTCCTGCGGGAGCGGGCATGTGGGGCGCCCGGGGCCTGCTCCTTTGCTTTGCGGTCCTCTTCCTGTGGGGCGGGGCGTTTGCCTACTTCACGCTCCTTCGCCCCCGCTCCCTGGTCGAACTGGTCGACTGGTGCCTGCAATGGCCCGTCCTCCACCGCTTTCGCGATCGCGGCATGCAGGAGATGCGCTCCTACTTCCGCAGCGCACAGCGGCTCGGCACCCGGCCCCTGTCGTTCTACGGCTGGGGCTTCCTACTGACGGCGCTGATCTGGCTCTCGCGATACGCGATTGTATTCTTCATCGTCCGAAGCCTCCACGCGGCCGACACGGTGCTGCTCTTTTTTCGGTCGGCCGCAACTATGCTCGTCGGGCTCATCATGCCGACCCCCGGCGGCTCGGGGGGCCTCGAAGGGCTGTACGCTCTCTTCCTGGGCCCCCTCATGCCCGACACCCTGACGGCGCCCACCCTTCTCCTCTGGCGCCTGCTGGACTTCTACCTGTTCATCGCGCTCGGCGCCTACCTTTTCCTGCACCAGATTCAGACGTCGCGCTCTGCGTAGCCTACAATCCGACCGGCAATGCCTCCACGCTACCAAGCCATGAAAAAGTCCCTGAGAAGGATGCCGACGAGGACAGGCGTCTGGGCGTACGGGAGGAGAATGCCCAACACGCCCATGCTCCCGTGCCCAATCCCTGTACAGTAGAGCAGACCCGAGAGCGGCGAGCAAAGACCCTCCACCAGCTTCTTCCCCTCGGCAAGAGACGGCCCTGCGGGAGTAGGGTCCTCGCAGTCCGGAAGCGCATCAGGCCTTAGAGTCTGCTTTCATTTATCTCTCGGGCTCCGAGCGGCCTTGACAGGCTGCAAATCGCCCCTCCACTCACCCGTCCCGAATGCTTTCGGGATACAGGCCTTGTTCAGGATGCGATGTTCGCTCCGTCAATTCTCGCTCTCGCGATCCGACCCAAAATCAAAACA
>CAZMDV010000124.1:0-7672 GCA_964564875.1 uncultured Salinivenus sp. | reverse complement strand
GGAGCGTCTCGCGGAGGTTTTCGACACTGGAGGTCTGCAGCACGTACTGCACCGGGAGCCCCCCGACGCCCCCGCCGACCGAAATCGTCGGCTCCTGCGACACGAAGGTGCGCGCGCCTTCGAGCTGGCCGAAGGCCGCCTGGAGACTGTCCGCGTACTGCATCTGCGAGACGTCCCGCTCCGACGGCGGCACCAGCCGCGTAAACATGAACGCCGAGTTCACCGAGCTGGCGGCCCCGAAGCCGGGGGACGTGACCGAAATGGTCGCACGCTGGTGCTTTTCGGGAATGGTTTCGTTGAGGGCCTCGTACATCTTGTCCACGTACCCGTCCATGTACTCGTAGGTGGCCCCCTCCCGGGCCGACGTGCTTATGCGCACGAGACTCCGGTCCTCTAGCGGGGCCAGCTTTTGCGGCAGCGTAAAGTGGAACAGGGCGATGATGCCAACACAGGCAGCCATGATGACGAACGCCGTCCAGCGGTACGCCATGAAGGTTTTCAGGGAGCGCCGGTACGCGTCGGTAAGTGCCTCAAAGAAGGGCTCCGTCTTTCGGTAGATCCACGGCTTTTGCTCGCGCTGCTTTAGCAGGCGCGTAGACAGCATGGGCGTAAGCGTGAGCGCCACGAACGAGGAGAAGGCCACTGCTCCGGCAATGACGACGCCAAACTCCTTAAACAGCTGGCCGGTGAGCCCGCCCATGAAGATGATGGGCGTAAAGATGATGACCAGCGACAGGGAGGTGGCCACCACGGCAAAGAAAATCTCGCGGGTGCCCTCCAGTCCCGCCGTAATTGTGTCTTTCCCCTCCTCGATCTTGGCGTAGATGTTCTCCAGCACCACGATCGCGTCGTCCACCACGAGCCCGATGGCCAGCACGAGCGCGAGGAGGGTGAGCACGTTGATGGAGAAGCCCATCGCGTACATCACGAAGAACGCCCCAATCAGGGCAATGGGCACCACCACGAGCGGAATGAGCGTCGACCGCCAGTCGCGCAGGAAGAGGAAAATGACGAGTACCACGAGGAGAAACGCAATAAAGAACGTCTGCTGCACCTCGTCGATGCTGTCGCGGATGGGTTCGGTATTGTCGAACCCGATGCCGAGCTCCAGGTCGCTGGGCAGGTCCGCCCGAATTCGATCGACTCGGTTGTAGAATTCGTCGACGATGTCGATGTAGTTGGCCCCGGGGAGCGGGCGTAGGACCACGCCCACCATGGGGGTCGCGTCGCGCTGCAGGAGGGTGCGCTGGTTGAGGGGGGCAATCTCGGCCTCTCCGACGTCCTCCATGCGCACGGTCTCCCCGTCGGGATTTTGTTTGAGAATGAGCGCGTTGAAGTCCTCGACCGTCTCCAGGCGGCTTTTTGTCCGGACCGTAAGCTCAATCGTCTCCCCCTCGATTCGCCCCGAGGGCAACTCCACGTTCGACCGGTCCAGGGCCTGGCGCACGTCGAGCGGCGTGAGGTCGTAGGCGGCCAGCCGCTGCGGATCGAGCTGGATCCGCATCGAATAGGTCTTCTCGCCCCAAATGTCGACACGGCTCACCCCCTCAATCGTCTGGAGCCGCTCCTTGAAGCGCTTGTCCGCAATTTCGGTGAGCTCCATCAGGCTCCGCGTGTCCGACTTGATGTTCAGGAAGACAATCGGCGGGGCGCTGGCGTCGGACTTCGAGACGCTGGGCGGCTCGGCGTCGGGCGGGAGCTGTTGCTGGGCCCGGCTCACGCGGTCGCGGACGTCGTTGGCCGCCCGCTCCAGGTCGGATCCGAGGTCAAACTCCACCGTCACCGTCGATCGGCCCTGACGGCTCACCGACTCGATGGTGCGGATGCCATCGATGCCGTTGATCTGCTCCTCCAGCGGCTCGGTAATCTGCGAGTCGATGACATCGGCGTTCGCCCCGCGGTACTGGGTCGTGACGCTAATGATGGGCGGGTCGACGGCCGGGTACTCGCGCACGCCCAGGAAGTAGAAGCCCACCGCCCCGAAGATCATGATGAGCAGCGCGAAGACCGTCGCGAGGACGGGCCGTCGGATGCTGAGGGAGTACAGGTTCATGGACGTCTGTGCGTGAAGCGCGAGGGTGCGTAAGAGGAAATTTGTGACCCGTGATGCGTGGCGCGAGGGGTGAACGACAACCGGAGCTTACTCCCTCACGCCTCAAGCTTCCCGATCTATCAACCTCACTCAAGCGTTTGGACCCGGACGGGAAGACCTGCGCGGAGCTCCTGGATGCTCGACGTGATCACCGTGTCTTGCATCGAGAGCCCATCGGTGACCTGCACGGTCGAATCGGTTCGTATGCCGATCGCGATATTTTGGGGCTGGGCAGTCCCATTCTCGACCACAAACACGCGCTGGCCGTCGAGGGTCGGCACCACGGCGAACGACGGAAGGACGATCGCGTCGTCAATGGTGCCAAGGGTGACGGTTACGTCGGCGAACATGCCGGGGCGGTGCAACCCGTCGGGATTGGGGGCGCGGGCCCGCAACTGAAGGGTTCGGGTGTCGGTATTGACGTCCGGGTTGGCGGCGTACACCTCTCCCTCAATCGTGCGATCTTGGCCGCGAACAGTGAACGTGATGGTCTGGCCCGGTCGCACTCGCGACGTGTATTGTTCGGACACTGAGAAGTTAACCTTAATGGGGTCGATCCGCTGCAGCGTCGATATTTTCGTTTGGGGCGAGACGTATGCCCCTTCACTCACTTCGCGCAGCCCCACCACCCCACTGAACGGAGCCCGGATTTTCGTTTTCTCGATGCGGGCCTCCACGAGCTTCAGTTCGGCCTCTAGCACTTCTACCTCGTTCACGGTGGCGTCGTACTCCTCCTGGCTCACCCCGCCCTCGGCCAGCAGGCGCTTCTGACGCTCGGCACGGTCGCGGGCCAGCTGAAGGTTATGCTTCAGGCGCTGCTTCTCGGCCTGGAGCTCCGCGTCGTTGATCTGGACCAAGAGTGCGCCCTCCTGCACTCGCGCGCCTTCCTCGAAGCGAATGTCGGTGATTTTGCCCGAGGCCTCACTGGTGAGCTCCACCGACTCGTCGGCCCGAAGTGTGCCGTTGGTGCGAATACGCTCAGTGACCGTTCCGGGCCGAACGACAGTGGCGTCAACCTGTGTCGGGGCGTCGTCCGAGGCGCCGCCTCTCTCCGCTGCGTCGTCGGAGCCACTGATCTTCGGGAGGGCCAGCCCAACGAGCACGACCGCGGCGATTCCCAGGACCACCAGGCGTTTGGTGCGGGTCGCCCACCCGGTCTCATCAGGGGACGCGTCCGACGGGGAGGAGGGGGAGGAATCGCTCATGGAGACGAGAAGACGATTCGAGAAGACGGCGCCACAGAGTCGAGGAGCTACTCCGTGGAGGTTGTGCAACGGACAGTGTTATCTGAGGAATCGATTCTGGTTCGACGGGGGGTCCCCTGAACGCTCCCCGCCTACATCGTTGCGAGCGCCTGCCGCCGCTCCCCCGAATGGGGCTCTTTTTTCACTTGATTCCTCCCTGCAGGATTCGAGGCCTCGAATTACGGCCCGTCGAAGACGGCCGCGGCCTCGTCCTCAAGCACCGGCCCGACGACCTCCACTTCATGGTTGCCCCGGTCGAGCACCTCGCGGCACGACAGGGGAAGCTGGCGTCCGGCGTTGCCCTTCATCTCGTAGAGCCGCTCGGCGCGAAGCCCGAAGACGACCCGCCCGATGCGGGCCCAGAAGATCGCCCCGGCGCACATCGCGCAGGGCTCCGTGCTGGCGTAGAGCGTCGCGCGCCGGAGCGTCTCGTCGTCGTACTGCTGCGAGGCGCCGCGGACGAGGTTGGCCTCGGCGTGCTCGGTGCAGTCGCCTGTCTCGGCCTCCGTGTTGCCCGCCCGGCCCATCACCGTCCCGTCGGGCGCCACCAGCACGGCCCCAAACGGCGGATTGCCCGCCTCTTGGGCCGAGACCGCTTCCTCGATGGCGAGCCGAACGAAGCGCTCGTGATCGAGGGTGTCGGGGACGGTGGACATGGGCGAGGGACAGGTGGGCGACAGACTGCTGGTACGTCGGAAATCTAGAGCCGAACCGACCGTTCCGGCGGACCTCCCTGCTGGGACAACCTCTCTTTAAGAATGTGACGATGAGGACGGGCCTATGACGGACCCGGAACGTTCTTGGACGAGCCCAGGTAGCAACGGTGGCTCGCTAACGACGGCCTTCCTCTCACTCCCCGTACCGCCATGCAGGCGATTGCCTCTCCCATTGCGGCTTGGACGACCACGGCCCCGGCAACCGTTCGCTGTTGTTGTCGATGTTGTCTGTTTGAGCCGGAGAGGCTGCGCCTGGTCAGTGTCTCACCCGCCGCCGCGAACGGATGGTGAGGTTTGCCCGACATTCTGCTGACCCTGTGGCCTCTCCGGTTCGCCCGCGAGAGGTCTTTTCTTTTGGCCATCCTGTTTTTTGCGTGATGAGCACTGCTGTTTCTGCTGCCTCCCCATCCCCGACACCGTCCGTCCGCTCCGCACCAGCGGACCTGGTCGACAACATCGGCCGGACGCCCCTCCTGCGGCTCGACCGCGTGGCCAACGACGTGCCCGAGGCCGTAACGGTCTACGCCAAGGCAGAACACCTGAATCCCGGCGGCTCGGTGAAGGACCGACCCGCCCTTCGGATGATTGAGGAGGGCCTCGACTCGGGCACCTTTCGTCCCGACCAGACGCTCATCGACGCGACGAGCGGTAACACGGGCATCGCCTACGCCATGATTGGGGCGGCAAAGGGGCTGGACGTGACCCTCGCCCTGCCCGAAAACGCCTCCGCGGAGCGGAAGAGGGTGCTCCGCGCCTA
The DNA here is from genome assembly GCA_964564875.1 of uncultured Salinivenus sp. GTDB lineage: Bacteria > Bacteroidota > Rhodothermia > Rhodothermales > Salinibacteraceae > Salinibacter. Next base: position 2,863 of record CAZMDV010000124.1, on the reverse strand, counting down.
CGGGGCCGAGCTCATCCTGACGGATCCGATGGCGGGCACAGACGGGGCGCAGGGGCGCGTGAAAGAGATCGTGGCGGCGGAGCCGGACCGTTACTTCTACCCCGACCAGTACAACAACGACGCCAACTGGCAGGCCCACTACGACGGCACCGGCGCCGAGATTCTGGAGCAGACCGACGGCCACGTGTCCCACTTCGTCACGGGCCTCGGCACCACCGGCACGTTTATGGGCGTGACGCGCCGCCTGAAGGCGCACGACGCGTCGATCCAGTGCGTGGCCGTCGAGCCCGCCACCGCGATGCATGGCCTGGAGGGGTTGAAGCACATGGACACGGCCCTCGTGCCCGGCATCTTCGACCCCGATTTGGCCGATGCCCACCGCACGTACGACACCGAAACGGCGGTTGCCCTGACGCGGCGACTGGCCCGGAAGGAGGGACTGCTTGTAGGGCCCTCGGCCGGTGCCAACGTGGCCGCGGCGCTGGACGTGGCCCGCTCACTGGACGCCGGGGTCGTGGTGACGATTCTCTGCGATACCGGGGCGCGTTACTTAAGTGACGACTTTTGGGAAAGCGAGTCATGAGTTCACGAATCATCAGGTCGACCTCACTCCTCGTGACTTGCTCACTCATGACCGATTGACTCGCAACCTCGCATACCGACGCCTACCGATGAAAACGACTTCCGACATTCTCGACCAGATCCGTGCCCACGGTGCCGACACCTACCCGAAGGAAGGATGTGGATTCTTGCTTGGCACCGTGACGGACGACGGCGAAAATCACGTGACGGCGCTTCACCGGGCCACGAATCGCCGTTCTGAGAACCGAGAACGGCGGTACGAACTTACAGCGGACGACTACCGCGATGCCGACACAGCAGCACAGGCACAGGGACTTGACGTGGTGGGCGTCTACCACTCGCACCCCGACCACCCGGCGCGTCCCTCGGAGACGGACCTGGAGGAGGCCACCTTCCCCGGCTACACCTACGTCATCGTGTCCGTCCGCAGCGGCACGCCCGAGGACGTGACCGCCTGGACCCTCGCCCCCGACCGCTCGGAATTTCGGCGCGAGGACATCGCCGTGCCCGCCCCAAGAACCATCTAAAGCCCCCGAAGCGCCAGGGTGCACCACAAGACTTTCGTTCCAGTCCTCAATCTTCCAACCTTCAACCTTCCAACCCTCAACGACCACCATGCCAGACACGAAAACGACCGTCACCGTCCGCATCCCCACGCCCCTCCGCTCGGCCACGGACGAACAGTCCACCGTCGAGGTCGAAGGCACCACGGTCGACGAGGCGCTCCGTACCCTCGTGGACCAGTACCCCGACCTCGCCGAGAACCTGTACAATGAGGACGACGAGCTCCGCCAGTTCGTGAACATCTATGTCGGCGACGAGGACGTTCGCTTCGGCGACGGCGTCGACACCACGCTGGAGCCGGACGACGAAGTCTCCATCGTTCCCTCTATCGCTGGCGGCTGAATGTTATGGTGCTGTAGTGTTCTGGTGTTTTGGTGCTCAGGGTTACCTCCAAGCACCGGAGCACTCAAACACTCCGACACAAGTTTTTCCAGCAAAAAACCGATCCTCATGGAAGCGACTGCTTCGCGTACCAACGACGCCACACTCTCCTCGGAGGAACTACAACGTTACAGCCGCCACCTCACGCTGCCCGAATTCGGGCAGGAGGGGCAGGAGAAACTGAAAAACTCCTCGGTCTTGCTCGTCGGGGCGGGCGGCCTCGGCTCCCCCGCCGCCACCTACCTCGCCGCGGCGGGCGTCGGGCGCATCGGCCTCGTCGATTTCGACGAGGTAGAGGCCTCCAACCTCCAGCGACAGATTCTCTACGGCACCAGCGACGTGGGCCGGCCCAAGCTCGACGCCGCGTCCGAGCGCTTGGAGGACCTCAACCCGCACGTTGAGATTGAGCGCCACGAGGTCCGCCTCACGAGCGACAACGCGCTCGGCATCATCGACGACTACGACGTGGTGGCCGACGGGACCGACAATTTCCCCACCCGGTACCTCGTCAACGATGCCTGCGTGATGACGGGCACGCCGAACGTGTACGCGTCGATTTTTCGTTTCGAGGGGCAGGTGTCGGTCTTCGCCACCGAGGACGGCCCCTGCTACCGCTGCCTCTACGAGGAGCCGCCCCCACCGGGCCTCGTCCCCTCCTGCGCCGAGGGCGGCGTGCTCGGCATCCTGCCCGGCTTCATCGGGACGCTCCAGGCGACCGAGGTCATCAAGCTGCTGGCCGATATTGGCGAGCCGCTCATCGGGCGCCTGCTGATGTCCGACGCCCTCAACATGGACTTCCGCACCGTCAACGTGCCCACCAACCCCGACTGCCCGGTCTGCGGTGAGGCCCCGACGGTGACGGAACTGATTGACTACGAGGCGTTTTGCGGCATCCCGCAAGACGACGCATCTTCGAATGGAACTGCCGAGACCGACGTGTCTGACTCCGACGACGCCCTCCCCGAAACCTCCGTCCACACCCTCAAGCAGCGCCGCGACGCGGGCGACGCCCCGTTCGTGCTCGACGTGCGCGAGCCCTACGAGGCCGAGATCGCCAGCATCGACGCCGACCAGCTCATCCCGGTCGACGAACTGGAGGATCGCCTCGACGAGCTGGAGGCCGACCCGGACGAGGAGATTGTGGTCCACTGCCGGTCCGGCGGCCGCTCCGCGAAGGCGACCGAGCTGCTGCGCGAGAAGGGCTATGACGCGTCGAACCTCGAAGGCGGCGTCCTGGCGTGGAGCGACGAGATCGACCCGGACGTGCCGCAGTATTAGTGACGCACTGTTTCGACACAGCGAAGGGACCCCGCAGCCGTGCGCTGGGGGTCCCTTT
>CAZMDV010000123.1:0-7684 GCA_964564875.1 uncultured Salinivenus sp. | reverse complement strand
CCCGTCGGCCACCGAGAGGAAGGCAACGACCCCTGGGCCGTAGGTCGATCACTGGTCCCGTCGCGTCTCGTTCACCGGCTTCCGTCCGATGCGCCGAATTATTCTCCTCGTCGGCCTCGTCCTTGCACTCACCGCTGTGGCCGGGTGCGCCAGGGTGCCCTTATCCACCGCGCCCTCGCCGCGCATCGACTCGCTGCGCTCCGAAAGTGCCACCCTGCGGGCCCAGCTGCGCCAGCTCGAGGACTCCCTGCGGCTCCATGACGACGTGGAGACGGGGCAGTATTTCCGCGACCTCCGCGTCCTGCGAGACCGACTGAACCGTCTTACCTACGAGGCCCGGACGCTGCGGAGTGGGGGGCGCACAGTGCGCGTCCTCCCGGCGGACTCCCTGTTTGAGCCGGGCACGGCTACGCTAACGCCGGCCGGCAAGAGGCGGCTCCGTGCCGTGCGTTCTCATCTGCAGGCGGCCTACCCCAGCCGGACCGTTCGGGTGGAGGGGCATTCCGACGATACGCCCTTGAGCAACGAGCTCCAAAAGCAGTTTCCCACAAACTGGGAGCTTGCTTCCGCCCGGGCCACGACGGTCGTTCGGCATTTGATCGAAAACAGTGGCCTCGATCCCGTCCAGTTTTTGGCCGTCAGCTACGGCTCCACGGACCCGGTGGCCTCGAACGAAACGGCGGAGGGACGCCGCCGCAACCGTCGGGTGCGCATCGCCGTGCTGCCGCCTCCGCGCGACTACTCCCGCCCCTTCGAAACGTCCTGGTGAACCGCCCGGTACCGCCCGACGAACTGGAGGTAGCTCCGCGACCCGTCCTCGTTCGGGTACACGCCGAAGCCGTCAATCCGATACGTCGGGCCGGAGGGGGTGTCAACGACCCGTTCACGAAAACTCTCGACGAGGCCTGCCTCGGTCTGCCGGTGCCACACGATGGCCCCGTCGGACACGCGGCCGCGGTACATGATGGTCGTGCCGTCCGGCTGATCGACCTCGCAGATGAGCGTGCCCTCGTCGTTGAGGTAGTTGCGGGCCGTTTTCCGCACGACCCGTCCGTCGGGATACCGGTCCACCTGCGTGCCCACCTGCACGTCGTCCTCCCACCGGTAGCGGTGCTCCGCGGTAAGCGAGTCGACTTGCTCGCCCGCGTAATTGTACACCACGAAGGGGCCTTTCCAGTCGCCCGTGAGCGACTCGAGCGCCGCCCGGGGCGATTGGGCCGAGGCCGAGGAGCTCCCCACGGCGAGAAAGAGAAGTCCGAGAAGGAGGGCCCATCCACAGTCGTCCACTCCGCCGATCTCGGACTGGCAGCACAGGTCGGCGGCGGGCACGATGCCCGTCCAGTGGCATCCGATACGCATCAGTCACTGAAGGAGTTATGAAGCGAGCGGTTCGGATTTTCGGGGCGATTGTCGGCGTCCTTGTATCCGGGGTGGCGCTGTTCTTGCTGTGGGCGAGCTCGGGCCGTCTGCCGGAGGAGGACCTCACGCAGACCCGAACCTACGCCGCCGCGCCCGACACGATCGCCCCGGACACGCTTACGGTAACGAGCTACAACATCGGATACCTGTCGGGCATGAAGAACAACGAGCCGGTGGTGCGGCCGGACAGCCTCTTCTTCGCAAACATGGACCAGGCCGTCCGCTTCTTCCGGCGAGCCGGCCCCGACATCGTCGGGCTCCAGGAGATCGACTTCGGCGGGGCCCGGGTTGCACACGTTCACCAGCTCGACACCCTCGCCACGCGCCTCGGCTACCCCACCGCGGCCCAGGCTGTGAACTGGGACGAGCGGTACCTGCCGTTCCCCTACGGCCGTCCCGCCGTGAATTTCGGGCGCACCCTCTCCGGCCAGGCCGTCCTCAGCCGCTTTCCGGTTCGTCGTCACGTCCGGAACGTGCTCCCCCGCCCGCCGCAGGTGTTTTTCCGAGACGCCTTCTATCTGGATCGCCTCGCCCAGGTCGCGGTCGCGAACCTTGGGGGACATCCCCTCGTGGTTGTCAACGCGCACCTAGAGGCCTTCCACGTCGGGACGCGCACGGAGCAGGCCCGTCTCGTGAACGGCCTCTACCGACGACTCGCCGATCGCGGCGTCCCGGCGCTTCTGCTTGGCGACTTTAACAGCCGCCTCACCCGCGCCGGTTCGACCGCGGCGGCCACGACGCCGGACGAGCCCCTGGAGCTCCTGCTGGAGAGCACGAATCTGCGGCCCGTGATGGCCGCCACTTCGGGAGACGCAGGCCAGGCCACCTATCCCGCTGACGCGCCGGACCGGCGGATCGACTACGTCTTCTATCCGCCTCGCTTCTTCGCACCAACGGAGGTCCGGCGGTGGTGTGGGGCCCCCAATCCTCCGTCCGACCACTGCGCCGTCACCGCGTCCCTTCGCATCAAGCAGTCCGTGGAAGGATGGCCGACCCACGAGGCCCTGCCATCGCTGAAAGTCCGCCCGGGCGAATGAGGGATTCCCATCTCTCGGAGTGTGGACAACCCTCCTTCTCCCAAGTCCCCATTCGCCCATGCTCCCGTTTGTCCACGCTCTTTTCCACCATTCCCCCTTTCTCCCCCTCCCAGATGTCTACGCCGTCTCCAGCTCGCGGGCCTCTTCGGTCTCCGATTCGTTCCAGTTGGTCGCCTCGGCGACGTTCTGGCACTGATGGCAGCGGATGTCGCGGTCCTTCACCTGGTAGCACGGGCGTTCGCAGGCCGGCGCTGGCGTCTGCACGTTCGGCAACCGAAGCTGCGCGGCCGTCATGTCGGCCAGTGTCTCGATAAACTTGGGGTGGCTGTTGAGCCCCGGCATCACTTCGTAGTGCTCCGGAATGGGAGCGCCCTCCTCCTCCAACTCCTCCGGGATCTCGATGGCCAGCTCGTAGCTCGTCTCAATGTGGTCGGTGACGAACGCCACCGGAATGACGAGCACGTCCTCGTCCTCTTCGGCCAGCTCCTCCACCGTCTCGTCCGTCGCCGGCGTGAGCCACTCCGAGGGACCCACCTTGCTCTGAAACGCGGTGGTAAACTCGTGATCGTGCCCACGCTGCTCCATCACGTGCTTCACGGTGGAGTGGACGAGGCAGCAGTAGGGGTCTTCCCGGTCCGTCATCTCCGTGAGGGGCGTGCCGTGCGCGCTGAAGAGCAGGTGCACGTCCTCGCGCACGTCCTCGGGGAAGCGCTCCAGGCCCTCGTCGATGCGGTCGTTCAGGGCCTCGATGTACTTCGGATACGTCGCGTACTCGAAGACCGAGGTGGTGGGCCAGGCCGGAATCTCCCCCGCCTTCTCCAGCTCGTGCCAGTAGACGAGCGAGGCGCCCGTCGTGGTCTTCGAGTACTGGGGGTAGAGAGGAAGCAGGACGACCCTGTCCACGCCGTCCTCCTGCATCTGCGCCGCCGTCTGCTCGCTGGTCGGTTCCCAGTACCGCATGGCCATGTACGTCTTGAAGGTCGCCCCGGTCTGTGCGGCGTACTGCTCGTTGAGCTGATGCTCCAGGTTGTCTGCCTGCTCGCGCGTGAGCGGATTGATGGGTGAGCCTCCGTCGCCGCTGATCTCCTTGTAGTCCTCAGAGACGGACTTCGACCGGAAATACGAGATAATCTTGGAGAAGGCCTGGCGGACCCGACCGCGGGCCTGGAAGTACACGACCTCTGAGAAGTCGATGATGGCCGGGTCCATGAAGAGGTTGTAGAGGAAGGGCTCCACGGCCTCCTCGCCGTCGGGGCCACCCAGGTTGAGGAGCACAACTCCCACTGTGTCGCCCGACTCTACGCCGATCTTCGACGAGGGAAAAAACTTTCCCTCCACGAGCCGGGAGTCGCTGTTGTAATCTTCGCGGTCGTAGCGGCGCAAAAACTCGTAAGGCGTCATTGGGTCGCGGCGGTTTCTTGTGTAGGGGTGGTCGTCGAATGGACAGATGCGCAAACGCAGACGGGGACAGAAAGACTCCCTCGGCGCACCAATCGTTGCAAATGCGTTTCGGTATTCTCGCAACGGGAATCTGCTGCATTTCGGTCCCGGATTTCCGGCCGATTGATAACTGCGGTGCCCCCGGCGGACGGGACAGAACACCTGCAGGACCATGGAATACGCCTTCTGCGTACCGTCCTCGCTCATTCTCAATCCGTGCGGGCTCATGGCGATTTCTCGACGTCAGTTCCTTGCTTTCAGCGCCGCGGGGGCGGCCACGCTCGCCATGCGGCCCTCGATACCGGCGTTGGGAAACGAGGGGTGGCAGGAAGGGCCGTCGTTGCCCTGGGCCACGCAGGAGGTCTACTGCACGACGTGGGATGGGCAGATCGTGGTCGCGGGAGGGCTCCGCTCGGGACCCGACAGTGCGCGCCGATTTACGACGCTGGGAGGGACGGCTCTCTTCGACCCCTCGACGGGAGCGTGGACGAAGGGGCCGGACCTGCCAGCGCCCCGGCATCATATCGTGCTCGCACGGGTCGGGGACACGGTGTACGGCCTCGGCGGCTTCGTGGGCGAGACCCTGCGCAACGGCTTTCAGTTCCGGAACGACGTGTACGCGTTCGACGGGGAACACTGGGCCCGAGTTGGGGCAATGCCCACGCCCCTCGGCGAAACGGTTGCGCTCTCCCACGATGGACGAATCCATCTCCTCACAGGTAGCCTCCACCCCGGCGGCGGTGCGTCGCAGGGCGCCTCCCGCACGCACCTGGTCTACGAGCCGGAGGCCGACGCCTGGACCGAGGCCCGTCCGGTGCCCACGGCCCGGAGCAGTGCCACCGGAGCGGTCATCGACGGGCACCTCTACGTCGCGGCCGGGCGCCGCACCGACGACGGCGTCACCAACATCGGCGCGCTGGAGCGGTACGATCCGGAAGCGGACGGGTGGACGACGCTGCGCCCGCTGCCACAGCCCTCCGGAGGACTCGCGGGGGCGGCGCTCGACGGCACGCTCTGCGTCTTCGGCGGCGAGTACTTTTCAGGGGACGGGGGGGTGTATGAACACACCTGGGCCTACGACCCGGAGACGGACGATTGGACTGAGCAGGCGCCCATGCGTACGCCCCGGCACGGCCTCGCCGGCACCGTCCTTGGGGGCCGCATCTTCGCGATTGGGGGCAACATCGCCGCCGGCATCGGCGCCGCCACATCCTCCGTTGTCGAAACCCTCGCCTCCCCCGAGGACTAATGCTCGAATGAACCCCCTTGCCCCGCCACCCCTCATGACCCGTTGGCTTACCACCCCATCCCCAACGAAGTCCAGAATGCCCCGTTGAATGCATCGTTCTTACTCGTCCAACACCCCTTCCCGCCATGACCGTTGACGTTTACGCCGACATCGCCTGCCCCTGGTGCTACGTGGGACGTGCCCGGATGAAACAGGCGCTTGACCAGCGTCCCGATCTCGGCGTGACCCTCCGATGGCGTCCCTTCCAGCTTCAGCCCGACATGCCTCCAGAGGGGCGCGACTTCCGGTCCGTGCTCGAACAGAAATTTGGAAGTTGGAAGCGCGCGCAGCAGATGTTCGGCCGCATTCGCCAAATGGGTGGCGAGGAGGGGCTCACGTTCAATTTTGATGCGATCGACGTGGCGCCCAACACAGCCGACGCGCACCGGCTCGTCCTCTGGGCCCAAGGCCAGAACAAGGGCGATGCGGTGGCTGCTGCGTTGTTCCGGTCCTACTTCACAGACGGGCGGAACGTCTCGGATCAGGGTGTCCTCGTGAACTGCGCCGCCGACGTCGGACTCGACCCCGATGCTGCACAGGGGCTTCTATCCGGAAGCGAATACGCCGACGAAGTTCGCGCGAGCCAGCAGCAGGCGCAGCGGCGCGGCATCACGGGGGTCCCCTGTTACGCCTTCGGAGAGCAGCACGCCGTAATGGGTGCGCAGTCCGTGGAGGCTCTGACGGACGCGCTCGACGCCGTCGCGTCGGAGGTGCCGGCCAGCGAATAGGCCGAGCTGTCCTCGCCGACTCCGATGAGGAGTTCCGGCCCCGCCCAAGCTTTAGCTTTGCGTCCGGACGCCCGCCTGACCTCGACATTCAGCGCCCCGTGTCGTAGGTTTGGACCCCGGCGCCTATGTCATAGAAGGGCGCGTCATCCTCCAGCCTTCAACCCCAAAACTGCCGAGCCGTGTTTACATGGGTCGAACACGCATCATGTCTCCGGAGCGGACCCGGCGCACGCTCCGGCGCCTGGCCTACGAGATCATCGAGCACAACGGCGGGGCCGAGTCGCTTGAGCTCTTTGGCATTCAGCGAAGCGGGGTCCCGGTCGCCCACGCCATTGCGGAGGAGGTCAACGCCGTCGAGGACACCACCATCGAGGCTTACGACCTCGACGTCACGCCCTTCCGAGACGATCGTCCCGACCTCGAGCCGCCTACGCCCACGCCGCACGACGCGGACGTGACGGAGCGGGACATCATTCTCATCGATGACGTCGTCTTCACGGGACGCACGGCCCGCGCTGCCCTCGACGCCGTCCTCCAGTACGGCCGACCGCGCAGCATCCAGCTGGTCGTGCTCGTTGATCGGGGACATCGCGAATATCCCATTCAACCCGACTGCACCGGGCGCCGCCTGCAGACGAAACAGCAGGAGCAGGTCGTCGTGGAGGCCGACGGGGCGCTTGGGGTGTACGTGGAAGACTAAACGCTCAGGAGAGCTCAGTTGACGAGGGTCGTCGAGTCCTGAGTCTCGGGCTCGGGTTCAGGCACCTGGGTCGAATCCTCAGTGGTGAACAGACGGATCTCCCTTCCGGTCCGCACTCGCGTGTCGGGGGCGCGGCCCTGTCTCTGAACGAATCGTCGCGTCGCCGACGTGTCTGCCAACTGCGGCGTATCTTTGGTCGAGCCTGACGTGCGCGGATCAACGACAACGGATCGCAGCTTTCGACGAAGCAAGCGGCGCTGGGCCTCCTCGACGGTCCGCCCCACGACGCTCGGGACCTGAACGGTGTCTGTCCCCAGCCCGGTACTGTACCAGAGGTCCACGATCCCGCCCTTCCTCAGAGAGTCACCAGGCTCCGGCTCCTGTCGGGTAATGGTGTTTGGGTAGGGAGCCGGAATGGGATCGGGGTCAACGGTCCCCACCTTGAGCCCGAGCGAGGAGACTCGATTTTTGGCCTCCCGAACCGATATGCCATTGAGGTCGGGAGCGTCGACCATCGGCGCCTCGCCCGCGTTGACGGTCAGGTACACTCGGCGTCCCGGCTTCACGTAGGAGCTTGGGGGTGGATTTTGGTCGACAACCGCCTCCTGTTTGACATTTGGGTTGTAGCGACCGACCTGGCGCTTAACCTTCAGGTTTCGATCCGTGACGAGTTTCCTCGCTTCCTCGAAAGAACGATCCTCCACGTCGGGCACACGAACGGATACCCCGTGGCGCGTATATGACGGCATGACTACGACATCGACCAGAAAATACACTGCGATGCTGAGGAGCAAAAGGCCCCCGAGCCCTCCCCAGAAATAGGAGTTCCGGAGAAGGGTGTGACACCAGTCGAAAACCGCCTTAATGGAGCGAGGGAGACGCATTTTCGAGGAAGCTCTGGAAGAGCAAAGAATGCTAGGATGGCTGGAGGCGATCCAGCAGCCCGGCGTGAGGGAAGCCTGCCTTGACGAACGCGTCGGCAGAGTAACATGAACGGCATCGTGCAGTTTCCGAACTCGACTCCGAACGGCTAGCCAACGCGTGGACGGATGAGGCGGAGATCAGTTGCTGA
>CAZMDV010000122.1:0-7702 GCA_964564875.1 uncultured Salinivenus sp. | reverse complement strand
CCTCTGTCACTTTGTCATAAGACGGGATATATCACACCTGCGCCGCCCGTGAAGGATCCCAATTCCGGTTCGGTCTGTGTTGAAGATGCCGTGACGAGGACGAGGAAATGTTTACGGAAGAGGTGGAGAGCGGTTGAGTACGTTGCGGAAGAACGAGTTGAGGGGGGCGACCCCGGGGCGCGCTTCGGCGTCCGAGAACTGTAGAGACTCCTGCCGCTCCAACTCGGCCTCGATGAAGTCCTGGACCTCTGGCAGGCGCGGGCCTGCGTCCATCTCGCTGCCGGACCGCTTTCGGTCGAGGAGCGTGTCGATGGCTGTGCGGAGATCGGCGTCTAGGTCGGCCGCCTCGAGAAGACGATCGAATGGGACGGGTACGGGTCCCCGATCCTGCTCCACCCATCGCACGGCGAGAAGCGCGCGGAGGACGTAGAGGCATGCTTTGTGGGGGATCGGCGCCTCGCTGAGGTTCTGTTCGGCGATGCTTCGGGCCATGCCGCGGTACGCCGGGCCGGCCGCTCCGGGCGTATAATACTCCGGAATGAGGTCCCGCCACTGGGTCATTATCGCTCCGTCTTCGCGGTAGACGAGGGGAGACCGCAGCCACTCCAGGAGCGTGGGGTTAGCCTTGCGGAAGAGAGTGAGGGCCTTTCGGAGGTCCCACCCGTGAAGGTCGATTTCGTCCTCAAGGGGCGGGTCGATCGTGTCGTCGTGGCGCTCCAGATTGATGGACAGGTACCAGGGCCGCGGGTGGACGTACACGAACCGTACGTCGTAGTCGCTATCCGGGGCCGGGAAGCCCCACGCTCGACTCCCCGACTCGCAGGCGTAAAGCACAGTAATCTCGTGCTCGGCCTCCATGCGGTCGAGGCGGTCGGCAATTGCAGTTCGAACCTCGTTGGCAACGTCCATCACACCGAGCGCGTCCCGTCGACCAAGTCCCTTACCAAATGGGTCAATGAGTCAAATGGCCAATGGGTTAGACCGGCCCGGTGTCCTCCTTTCGCCGGCCGTGGAAGAGGCGCTTCTGTTCGAGGATGCGGCGGTCGGCCGTCACGTGGTCGCCGAACTGCTGGGCGCCCTGCTCGCGCATCGCCTCGGCGTGCTCGTCGAAGTAGGCCTGGAGGGCCTGCCGGTCGCGCACCTGATACTGCACCGTCCAGTCCCGAGGCCCGGTCGGTTCGTCCGGGTCGGGCACCGTGGTGCCGTCGTCGGTGCGGGCGTACCAGACGGCGGCCTCAACCCCGTCAAGCTCCAGCATCTCGCGGATATGCTCGCGCAGCCACGAGCTGTAGCGAGCGGACACGTCGCCGTCGACGGTGAGGTTGACTTCGTAGATGAGCATGGAGAGAAAAGCGGTTGATGGGAGACGTTTGGGGTACGATGGCCCAAGCTAAGCATCAGCGCGGGGAAAGGCAGGTCGGTTGAGCGTAGGAAATGGGGGAGAGGGTGTGGAGAAAAGGGTAGGAGGAAGGTGGGAGGCAAGAAGGGGGGGCGGCGTTTTTCAGGGATCGTCGTCGGAGGGGACGTGTTGGGGAGCGGGCGGCTCGGGGTGGCGGAGGGTCACGTGGCACTGGTGGCGGTTGCGGTCCAGGTCGATCTCGCGGTAGCGGGCGCGGGCGATCTTGGCCGGGCCGGCCGCAGGGTAGGCAAGGTCGACCTTCAGCAGCGCGCCCTCACCGAGGACGGGGAGCTGCTTGCCCGTGATGAAGTTGCCGAGCGACCACGCCACCAGTTGCCCGTCGCGGCGCTCGAAGGGCTGGGGGAGGTGCGTGTGGTGCCCCACCGTCAGGTCGTACCCGTCCGGCGGCGTCTGGTGGGGCCGCGGCTGCCGCTCGTGCTCGTAGCCCCAGTGCGGATAGGCGATGTGCACGCCCGGCGTGGACGGGGGGGTCGGATCGCACCGGGCCACGCCCTCGTTCGGTCGGTTAAGCCACCGGGTCCAGGCCGTCAACGTCACGTCGCCGCCGAGGGAGAAACACGGCCGATCGGCAGTCCCTACCCACCGGAGGCCCTGCTGCTCGAGGCGGCGAATTGTACGGCGCAGGTCCTCCCGCCCGAAGTCCGTCGCGTGGTTGTTAGCCACCGACACCACCCAGTCCGCCAGGGGCTTGATCCGACCCATCGCCTCAAAGATGTCCGGCGCGTGCTTCATGAGGAAGGGTTTCCAGGGACGGTCCGAGAAAATCCCCTCGAAGTTGCCCACTACCACGTCGCAGTCCGCCAGGAACGCCCGGACGCCCTGCCCAAACCGGGCCTCGCGGCCAAAGAGGGGGCAGATGTCACCGACGAAGCCCATCGTGCGCTCTGGAACTCCGTCCCGAAATTGGAGGTCCCGGTCGATGGAGGCGGGACGAAGGGGCGGGCCGGTGAATCGCCGCCACACCATGGGCAGAAATTCACCCAGGTGATAGGGACTGAAGGGAACGCGCACAGGCAGATGGTGAGAGTGCGTTCTGGAAGACCGAGGGAGTGCCTGCCCCTGTGCTGGGCGGGCAGGGGCAGCCTGCAGAGGGACGCGAACGGCGGAATGGGGACCCGGTCCACTCCGTTCCGGCAGGGGAACGTGTAGGCTCCGGGTCGTTACGCGCTCTCAGGGCTGGGCGCGACCGTCTCGGCCCGAGCGTCGAACTGGTCGGTGAGGGCGGGATAGAGGGCCCGGTACCGGTCGAAGAGCGCGTCGTACCGAGCGACCTCGTCCATCGGAGCGGTGCGTCCTTCGATCCGGACGGCCGTCTGGCTGGCCGTCGGGATGTCGGGAAAGACGTCACTCCCCACGCCCGCCAGGAGGGCCGCCCCCACCGCTGCGCCGTGGGGCGTGGTGGTGTGGACGAGCGGCGTGTCGAGCACGGTGGCCAGGATCCGTCGCCAGAGGCCGCTCTGCGCCCCGCCGCCGGAGACGCGCACCTCAGTCGGTGTCACGTCCCGGGCCCGCATCAGGTCGAGCGACTCCCGCAGCCCGAACGCGACCCCCTCCAGCACGGCCCGCGTGAGATGGGCCCGTTCGTGGCGGTGGTGGAGGCCAAAGAAGACGCCGCGGGCGCTCGGGTCGGCGTGGGGGGTTCGCTCGCCGCTGAGGTAGGGGAGAAAGAGGAGCCCCTCGGCGCCGGGCGGGACCTCCTCCGCTTCGGCGAGGAGCCGCTCGTAGTCCCGCCTCTTCGCGTCCGGGTCCAGCAAATCATCGAACAGGTCCACGTACCAGCGGAGCGACCCGGCGGCCGACAGCATTACGCCCATCAGGTGCCAGGTCTCCGGGGCCGCGTGGCAGAAGGCATGCAGGCGCCCGTCTGGATCGTGCTGGTAGGTGCCGGTGGGGGCAAAGACAACGCCCGAGGTGCCCAGCGTGACGACGGCGCTGCCGGACTCCACGACGCCGGTTCCCACCGCCTGCGCCGCCTGATCGCCGGCTCCGCCCACGACCGGCGTGCCCTCGGGCAGTCCGGTGACCTCCGCCGCCGCGGCGTGCACCCGCGCACTCACCGCCGCCGATTCTGTGACCCGCGGCCGCCACGCCTCGGGCACCTGCACCGCCTTGCACATTGCGTCGGACCACCGCCGCTGCTCTACGTCGAACAGCGACGTGCCGGAGGCGTCCGACACGTCCGTCGCCCGGACGCCGGTGAGGCGGTAGCGAAGGTAGTCCTTCGGCAGCAGAAAGGCGTCGGCCTGATCGTACACCTCTGGTTCGTGCGTGCGCACCCACTCGATTTTCGGGGCCGTGAAGCCGGGCAGAATGGGATTTCCCGTGTGGTCGACCACCGCGTCCGCCCCCACCCGCTCGGTGATCGCGTCGCACTCGGCCCCGGTGCGCTGGTCGTTCCAGAGGATGGCCGGGCGGAGCGGGGCGCCGTCCGCGCCAAGGAGCACAAGGCCGTGCATCTGTCCCGTGAGACCGACGCCCGCGATGGTCTCAGGCGTCACGGCGTCGTCGGCGAGCACGGCCCGAATGCTCTGCACCGTCGCGTCCCACCAGTCCGTTGGGCCCTGCTCGCTCCACGACGGGCGGGGCACGTCCGGTTCGACACTGTGGCTCGCGTGGGCCAACACTGTGCCGAACGGGCCCAGGACGACGGCCGTGCTGCCGGTGGTGCCGAGGTCGACGCCGAGAAGCTGCACAGGACGGTCGGGTTGGTGCAGAGACCCATCGAGGATCGCAATCTATCAACTGACACGCCGGTCGGCAACCGGTCAAGTGTGAAGGCGCGAACGCGTGGAGGGATGGACGCAAAAACGCTGTTGCCTTCACGTCTCCAACGCTTCCACGCCTCCGAAGCAGTTGTCCCCGTCTATCCAATTCGATAACTTGCTGTACTGGACTCCCGCTCCCCTCGATCCTCAACACTCGATCCGCGCTATGCCCCTACCAGACCTCCGCGCGCAGGCCGAGCCGTACGTCCCCGAGGAACGCCTGAAGCACCTCCGCCACTTCGAGCTCGACCTCACGTTTACGGCTGGGATCTGGTACTTCACGCCGTTCGACAGCCGCTTCCACGCCAAGTACAAGGATGACAAATCGGTCGAGGAACGGCTGGAGATGGCCGCACCGCTGAAGGACGACGGCCTCGTGGGCCTGGAGGCGCACTACCCGAACGAAATCAACGAGGAGAACCTGGACCTGTGGCAGGACTTCGTGGAGGACACCGGGATCCGGATCGTGACGGTCATCCCGCTCCTGTTCTACGACGCGGACTTCGAGTTCGGATCGTTGTCGAACCCGGACGACGACGTGCGTGACAAGGCGATTGGGCGCCTGAAGCGCAGCCTGGAGCTGAACAAGGAGCTGGGGACGGACTTCTGCGTCGTGTGGCCCGGCATCGACGGATTCGAGAACGCGTTCGGGATCGACTTCATGCGGATGCGCAAGCGGTTCGCGGCGGGGATGGCCGAGGCGATGGACGCGGTGCCGGGCGTCCGCGTTGCGTTCGAGCCGAAGCCCTACGAGCCGCGCGGGCAGACCCTCTTCCCGACGACGCCGGAGGGGGTGCTGCTGGGGCAGCAGGTGGAGGCGATGCTGGAGGCGGACGTGAACCGGGAGCTGCTGGCGGAGGGCCATTCGCTCGTGGGCATGAACCCGGAGGTGGGGCACGTCCACATGGGCTATGAGGACCTGGCCTACGCTTTTTCGTGGCCCCTCTCGGAGGGGCGCCTCGCCCACACGCACTGGAATAGCCAGCCCCTCGGCAACTACGATCAGGACCAGAACGTGGGGGCTATCAGCCCCGAGCAGGCCGAGGCGCTGCTGTACCTCCTCAAGCTACACGGCTACCAGGGCCACTTCGGCCTCGACATCAACCCCGAGCGGATGCCGGTCACCACGGCCCTCCGCGTCTCGATGGACGCTCTCCGCGCGATGAACGACCGCATCAACGCCCTCGACCACGAGGCCATCCTGGAGGCGCGCCGCACTCCGGACGAGCACCGCGGTCTGATTGAGGCGCTGCTCGTGCAGGCGCGGGCGCCAAATCCGGATCGGCTGTCGGCGACAGCGGAACTGAGCCGGACGGACGACGCGATGTCTGAGTAGAGAGCCGTAACGAAGCGCCGATTCCTCCACCCGAACAAACGACGGAGCGAGGGTCCGCTCGCTCGTCTGCTCAGTCTCCCCATGTTCTTCGCGCGCATAAGTGCCGCCGTATCTTCGTCGTCGCCTCGTCCCAAAGAACTGGATCGCAAGCCGCGCACCCTTGCCCTGCTGGCAATCGCGACCCTTCTGGCGATGGCCCTCTGGTTCTCGGGCTCGGCCGTGGTGCCGCAGCTGACGGCGGAGTGGAATTTGACGGGCGGCGAGCAGTCGTGGATGACGATGAGCGTGCAGATTGGGTTCGTAGCGGGGGCGCTGCTGAGCGCGAGCCTGAACGTGGCCGACCGAATTCCCGGATCGATGTTCTTCGCCACCTCCGCGCTCGCCGGGGCCGTCGTCAACGCCGCAGTAGTCGTGGCGCCGGGACCCGGCGTCGCCATTGCCTGTCGCTTCCTCACCGGCATGGCGCTCGCGGGTGTTTATCCGCCCGGCATGAAGCTGGTGGCGACCTGGTGCGAGGAGGATCGGGGGGAGGGCATCGGGCTGCTCGTGGGGGCGCTCACCGTGGGGTCGGCCCTGCCGCACCTCCTCAACGCCGTGCCCGTGTTCGGCGGCACCGGCGGACTGCCGCCCTGGCGCAGCGTCGTCCTCATTGCGTCGGGGCTCGCCGTGGTGGCGGCGGTCGTCGCGTTTTTCTTCGTGGAGGAGGGGCCGTATCTGCGGTCGGCCTCGAGCTTCCACTGGCGGCACGCGGGGGAGGGGCTCCGCAACGAGCCACCCCGCCTGGCCAACTTCGGGTATCTGGGGCACATGTGGGAGCTCTACGCGATGTGGACGTGGGTGCCCATCTTTCTTTTGGCCAGCTACGAGGCGGCAGGGTGGAGCGAGCAGTGGGCCCGCGTCGCAGGCTTCAGTGTCATTGCCATTGGGGGCATCAGTTGCTATCTGGCCGGCACCCTGGCCGACCGGCTCGGTCGCACCCGCATCACCGCCTGGAGCCTCGGCGTGAGCGGGAGCTGTGCCCTCGTGGCGGGGTTCTTTTTCGAGATGCCGGGCGTGCTCACCGTGCTCTGCCTCGTGTGGGGCTTTGCGGTGGTGGCCGACAGCGCGCAGTTCAGCGCCGCGGTGAGCGAACTCACGGATCCGCGGTACGTGGGGACGGCCCTCACAGTACAGACCAGTCTGGGCTTCCTGCTCACCCTGGTGACGCTTCGCGCCGTGCCGCCGCTCGTCGACGCGTGGGGATGGGCGGGCACCTTTCCGCTCCTCGCGATCGGGCCCGCGGTCGGGCTCTGGAGCATGCTGCGCCTGCGCGGGCTGCCTGAGGCCACGCGGATGGCGTCGGGGAATCGGTGAGAAGGAGATTTCGGAGAGGAATTGATCTACGCTGCCGCTGAAGCTCTTTCGATCTCGTCAATCATCTGATTGTATTCCTGCACGGCCTCGTCCGACGTATGCGGAGATTGCGGGCCCAACTCCCCAGTGTGAAATGAAGTGCGGTCTCGAAGGGGATCGTGCGTGACAGATTCGACAGTGCGCCCCGTTGAGGCAGCCACCTGCGCGGCTTCGCGCCGTAGAGATTCGATTTCCCACGTCTCTGGTGCCCGGCGACTTGCGTGTTCAATGGTGAGTTCTTCCAAGCGACCGTCCTTGTAGTGAGCGAGGGTTTGTCCGGAGGGCTCTGCCTCGTGCGTCTCCGTTTCAAATTGCCGAGATAGGTCAGCGGATTCCTGGGCAGTTCCTCCGACGCACGTCCGTCGCTTTTCTCCCTGTGCTTTCAGGGAGAGGTCGAGCGTGTCGATGTCGGGGTAGTAGGTGAACACCATCGCTGGAGTTAGGCCATCGCCGGCTCTGTCGTGATCGAGTCGGTCCGCGCCGCCTCTTCCAGCGTCGTCTTCTCGATCGCGGTGCCCAGAAGCGTGCTGGAGGTGCAGTCCTCAATGCGCACCTTCACGTAATCGCCCTGCTCGTAATCCTCACGGTCGAAGACGACGCCCTTGTTCGTGTCCGTGCGGCCGAAGAGCTGTTCGTCGCTCTTCTTGCTGGTCCCCTCCACGAGCACGGTGTGGACGCGCCCGATCTCTTCTTCGTTGCTCTCCTCCGAGTGCTGATTCTGCAGCTCAATGATCTCTTCGAGGCGGCGCTGCTTCACGTCCTCCGGCACGTCGTCCTCGTACTTGCGCG
>CAZMDV010000121.1:0-7714 GCA_964564875.1 uncultured Salinivenus sp. | reverse complement strand
TTCGTCCTGTCGGTGGCGCGGCCGCTCGCGCTCCAACCCCAGACCAACTCCTGTGTGTCCATCGGCTTTCTGATGAACGATCCGTTCAAGGACCACGTGCGGTGCTGGCAGGATGACGCCATTCCGACGGTGGACGTCAATCTGACCTGCGAGCGGTGTCCGCTTCCCCACTCAGAGTGTATCGATCGGGTGGCGCCCCCGACCCTCCACGAGGCGGAGCAGGACCAGGCCCGAAAAGAGGCGGCCGTGGATGAGCTCCGCGCTTCAATTCGGAATGGGTGATCGGGTCCGCTGTAGGCAGTCCGACTCCGGACGGAGAGAAGGACGCCGGCAACGGCGGAGGAGCGCCGTCAATTTCCTGCTCGTTTTTCTGATCGATGCCCTTTTGTGCTGTCGACGACGTTCAACTCTACTACGAGGTGGACGGGACCGGCGCGCCCTTATTGTTTCTCCACGGCCTCGGCTCCACCGGCCGCGACTGGGCCGAGCAGGTCGATCACTTCGACGACGAGTACCGCGTCCTTCGCGTTGATCTTCGGGGACACGGGCGCTCGGAGAAGAGCGACGGCCCCTATCACATCGCACAGTTTGCGCGGGACGTGGCCGTGCTCCTGCGCAGGCTCGACGCTGCGCCCGCTCACGTCGTGGGGCTGTCGATGGGCGGCATGGTGGCGCTCCAACTGGGCGCTGACGCCCCCCAGCTCGTCCGCAGCCTCGTGGTCGTCAACAGCGTGGCCGATACGGAGCTGCAGACGTGGCGCGACGTGTGGTTTTACCTCTCGCGCCGGACGGTGGTGCAGGTGCTCGGCATGCGGCGGGTCGGCAAGATCATCGCCAAGAAGCTCTTCGTGAAACCCGACCAGGAGGACCTCCGGCGCGAGTTCGTCAGGCGCTGGTCCCGGAACGACAAGCAGGCGTACGTCTGGTCGGTGGACGCGATCATGGGGTGGAGCGTGTGGGATCGGCTGCCCGGCATTGCGGTGCCCACGCTGCTCGTCGCGTCAGACGAGGACTACACGCCGGTCTCGGACAAGGAGCGCATTGCGGCCCGAATGCCAAACGCGGAGCTCACTGTCGTAAGGGATGCCCGCCACGCGCTCCCCGTCGAACGGCCGGACGACTTCAATGCGATCGTTGACGATTTCCTCGCTCGTAGGTGACGGGACCGCGAGACCGGGCGGTTTCTGGGACGTCGAAAGGGGGAAGCGCTCGTCATGATTGGGACGCAGACCGGCGCGGGGACAAGAAACCGAGCACCCCGGAGAAGAGCGCCGATCCGATGATTGCCCAGAGCACGGGGAAGGTCTGGTCGCCGATCGTGACGGGAAACGGTTCCGGCAGTCCCATCTGGCGCCCGAGCCAGAGTCCCAAGAAGGCGCCGATGAAGCCGACGACGATGGAGATCAGACAGCCGCCGTGTGAATACCCAGAGAGG
Source organism: uncultured Salinivenus sp. (assembly GCA_964564875.1). GTDB lineage: Bacteria > Bacteroidota > Rhodothermia > Rhodothermales > Salinibacteraceae > Salinibacter. The sequence continues at coordinate 6,279 of CAZMDV010000121.1, read as the reverse complement.
GCCTGCCCGAGGCTCCCGACGATGGCTGCAATCAGCAGAAGGACCAGGAGTTGGAGCAGGGTCATGGGGGCGCTCTGGAGTATTGGAGAAGAGACGCGGAAATCAGTGCACGTAGCTGCCGGCGTTGATATCGATGGTGGTGCCTGTGGCATGGTCAGCCTGTCCGCTGGCGAGGAAGACGACGTGTGAGGCCACGTCGGCGGGTTCGGTGAGCCGGTCGAGCGCGAGGTCGCTCGTGGCGTGGTCTTCGCCGTACTCGTCGATGAAGTCCTGCGCCATGTCGGTTCGGGTGAAGCCGGGCGCCAGCGCAAATGCTTTCACGCCGTCCTCCCCAAAGCCACGAGCGACGGAGCGCGTAAGTGCCACGAGGCCGGCCTTCGAGGCGGCGTAGGTCATGTAGTCGGGCGTGTCGCCGCGGAAGGCTGCCCGTGACGCGACGCTGATGATGCGTCCCCCTGAAGGGACACGAGCCTGGAAGTGGCGAAGGGCGTGTCGACAGAGCAGTTCGGGCGCTCGGAGGTTGACGTGCATCGTTTCGTCCCAGCCCGCGGCCCAGTCCGTTGTGTCTGCGTCGAGGGGCGTAGACGGAGCCACGCCCGCGTTAAGCACGACGGTATGGAGAGAGCCGTAGTGCTCAACCACGCGACCGATCAACTGGTCGGTCGCGTCCAGGCGTGAGAGGTCGGCCTGGAAGGAGCGAGCGCCCCGGCCGCACGCCTCGGCCACCTCGGCCGCGGCGGCCTCGCTGTGTCCATAGTGGACCGCCACGGTGGCTCCGGCCTCCGCGAGGGCCTCGGCGGTTGCGCGTCCGATGCCCCGGCTCGCGCCAGTGACGAGGATGGTCTGATCAGACAGGTCGAGCTCCATGGGGGATGCAGGAGAAGAGCGAGGCGGACAGAGCGCTACTCGTAGCGATGGGTGGTAAATGTCGGATTCCGGGAGGTGTCGGCCGCAACGACCTCGAAGTGAATCCGTCCGATGGGACGCCCCGCCGCCGTCTCCACGCTGACCCGCCACTGTCCGGGCTGGACGTGGCGTTTGAAGGTGACGCCCCGGTAGCCATTGCGCCGTCCGCCCACGACCCGGTACGCGATCCGGTCGGTGTCGACCCAGGCGTCACGGGAGGGCACGTAGCGCTGCCATCGGTGAGCGACCTGCGTCTCGAACTCGGTCGGGGCGTAGATGGCCGCAAAGCAGTGCACGGTGTCGTCGGGAGCGTAGTGGAATGGATCGTCACCGTCCTGAGCCCAAAAGCGGAGTGCGGACGTGCGCTCCTGACGGAGCAAAAACGCGTCGTCCTGTTGCTCCACGTCGTGGTATACCCCTCCGTGCTGAAGCGCGAGGGGCACAGGGGGAATCCACTCCTGCACGTAGAAGGTGACGAGGCCAGCGAAGAGAACCGTAACGAGGCCGACTGCCCCCAGGAAGGAACGCAGTCCGCCGAACACGCCCTGTCGTCGCAGGACGAGCAGAAGGGCGAGCACGATCCCTACGCTCAGGAGCCCGCTCGTCAGAAAGACCCAGAAGCCCATCGTGCCCAGGACGACCGGCAGGAGGAACGTGAGGTAGCAGAAGACGGCCAGGAAGTAGAGCCCAATGAGGAGGTATCCGCTCCGCTCTCGGTCCCAGATCAGCTCGTTGGCCACGAGGAGGACGACCAGCACGAACAAAAAGAGCGACGCCGTAGTGAGCGAGGCGCTCCGGGTGTAGTAGATGACGTAGGCGCTGAAGAGGCCGCCGGCCAAGAACTGAATCGCCCCGACGGACCACGTGTTGAGGGCCTGGAGGGGGGCGGGGAGAGAGCGGTCGTTGCGGACCAGGAGGGTCAGGACGATGAAGCCGCTCAGCAGCACGAGGTAGAGCCCGAGGATGACGTTGTCGAGCAGCGCCCCGATCCGCTGGAGGGTCAGGGCATCCCAGGTCACGCCGCCGAAAAAGAGGGTTGGAGGCGCAAGCGTCTCGTGGCGGTGGTAGAGTCGCCGGAGGAGGCGGTAGCGGGGGTTCTGGGAAAGGCCGCGCATCAGGCGTCCAACCAGCGCCACGCCGGGAGGGCCCTCGGGCGCAGCGTCGACGACACGGTTGGACGACATGGCGGGACGGGTGGGGAAAGGGGCCGACGAGGCGGTCAAAGAAGCGCACCGACGCGGGGAGGCAGCGAGGGACCGTCTGTCTCCCGTGTACACGGAGCGATCCGGTTAGGCGTTCGGGCTGGGCAGGTCCGGCTTCTTCACGCCCACGGCCTCGGCGTCAGGCTCAGGCTTTTCCTTCTGGGGGCGGCGCCAGAGCGGGACGGACGAGCAGGGCTCGCCGTACATCAGCTTCCGGGCCACGTCCTGCAGCTTCTGCGTGGCGTGAACGTAGGCCATCTCCGGCACGACCTCGTCCCCACAGCCCTTAACGACGACGGGCTTGTCTTCGTACTGCGACCACTCTTCGTCCGCGAGGGCCGCCGTGTAGTATTCGCGCAGGAGGTCATCCCGGCGGCCGAACGTGGTAGAGCGGGCCGTGCCCTTGAGCTCCGAGGCGATCAGCATGTAGCCCCAGGTCGGCACGATGGCGTCAGTCGAGCAGTACAGGGCCACGTGCTCATCCTCGTACTGGGACCAGTCGTGCTCCTCGACGGCGTCCCGAAATGCCTTCTCCTTCAGCATCAGGCCCTCCACGAGGAAGGTGCTAATGTCGAGCTCCGTAAGGGGGGCGTCGTCCCACAGGTCGGCGAGGTTGTAGACCTCAATTTCGCCCTGGGCAACGCGGTTTTCGATCGGCTCCATGATCCGTTATGCATTGATTCGTAGGCAATGCGCACACTGGCCGTTCAGGAACGGCCGGGTCGTTGTCGGGCACCTACAACCTTTTTGGAGGGGAGAGGTTCGTCCCCGTGGCTCGGGTGCGGGTCAGGACGACGCGCCGATCTCGTCTTGCAGCTGGTCAAGGTACTGCTGAAGGAACGCCGTGCGCTGCTCCGCCTCGGCACGGCCCGCCTCGGTCTGCATCGTGTCGGGGAGGCGTAGGAGCTTGGCGTAGAAGTGGTCGAGCGTGTAGGTGTCGTCGTCCGGATCGCGGTCGTCGCAGAAGGGGTCGTCGGGGTCGTAGAGCGTCTGATCGAGCGCGCCGCCGACCGTGAAGCAGCGAGCGATCCCGATGGCCCCGAGCGCGTCGAGCCGATCGGCGTCCTGCACCACCTTCGCTTCGGTCGTCTCCGGGGCCACGTCGCCCGAGTAGCTATGGGCGGCGATGGCGTGCTCGATCTCAGGAATCCACTGTTCGGGGTAGCCCTCCCTCTCCAAGAAGTCACTCGCCGCCTCCGCTGCGAGACGCGACGCCTGATCCCGGTCGGGCCCATCCTTCGGCCGCACCACGCAGTCGTGCAGCCAGGCGGCGGGGACCACGACATCCATCTGCGCGTCCTCCGCCTCGGCGAGGCCACGGGCCGTGGTCACCACGCGTTCGACGTGGGCCCGGTCGTGCGCCGCGTCGGAGCTGGCGGCCTGGGCGTCGAGAAACTCGGCGAAGCGATCTGTCCAGAGGGACCAGGTGTCAACAGTCGGGGCCATGAGGGCGTGGGAGCGGGGGAGAGAGGGAAAGGGAGTGTGAGGGGCGTGGCGGGACGTTTCGGCGAGCCCGGAGCATCTACCCTCAGCGTACGTGTCTCCTACGAACTGGTTTTTCAGAACGACCACGTACAATGGCGCAGATGGAAATCACCCCCGTGCAGGGAGACGACGACTGGGCGAAGGCCCGCTCTATTCGCGAGCAGGTCTTTATCGAAGAACAGGACTGTCCGCCCGACGAGGAGTGGGACGGGCACGACGAGACGAGCCGGCACGTGCTGGGCTGGGTCGACGGGGAGGCCATGGCCACGGCGCGGTGGCGCACGGTGCCGCACGACGAAGAGATTGTCGCCAAGCTAGAGCGGTTTGCCGTGCGTCCCGAGCACCGAGGGCAGGGTCACGGCACCGCGCTCGTGCGGTACGTCCTCGAGGACGCCCGACGCGCCGGCTTCGACACCTTTCTCGTGCACGCCCAGTCGCATCTGCAGGACTGGTACGAGGACCTAGGCTTTAAATCCACGGGCCGCACCTTTCAGGAAGCCGGCCTCCCCCACGTCGAGATGGTGAAGCGCGAGGACAAATGAGCAGCGGACCGCAGTTCCTGTCTTCCGTCTCGTCTTGCACGGATCGTACGGACCCAGCGCGAGACTGCGAGGTCGGGGCAACGGAGCTACTCCTCGGCATGGAGACCGGCACTCACGAGATCCGGATTGGCCCGGACGGTCACCTTCTTGAGGAGTTCGTTCACTTGGTCCTCAACCGCCTGCTGTCGGCGCTCCTGGCTCATCTGTTTCCGGGCCTTGGCTGTTTCCAGCGGCTGGCCGGAGTTCATCAGGCGGATGACGTGAAAGCCATACTGGGTGCGTACCGGTTCTGGGGCCACGTCCCCCGAGTCGGAGAGCGCATAGGCGGCCTCGGCAAACTCATCGACCATCTGATCCCGCCCGAAGAACCCAAGGTCACCGCCGTCTTTGGCAGAGGGCCCTTGGCTGTGGCGACGGGCCAAGTCGGCGAAGTTCACACTCTCCATTTTGGCGCTGTCAACGAGCACCTCCGCCACCTGCCGAACGGAGTCGACCTTTGACTGCGGGGCGTCCTGTCCCACTTCGAGCAGTATGTGCTGAGCCCGGATGCGTCGATTCTCCTTGCTGTACGACTCGACCTCCTCCGAGGACGGCTTCTCGTAGTTCTCGGCCATCTGTTGCTGGAGGGCCTGCTGTCGGAGCTGGTCGGCCAGCATGCTGCGAACCGAATCGATCGTCAAGTTGGTCTGCGCCAACCGCTTCCGGAACTTCTCCTCGCTCCCGTACTGCTGCTTGATTTTGTTCAACCGGTCTGACACTCGCGAGGGATCCACTTCGACGTTCTGGGCCTTCGCCTCGCCCCCTAGGGCATGCTGACGGGCAAAGCCGCGAATGAGCCGACGTTGGGTCTTCTGCATCTGATCGCTGGTGCGCTGGGACGGCGAACTGCGCCGCATGGCACTCTTCAACTGGCGCCGATAATTCTGGGCCGACAGTGTGTCGGTGCCGTACTCCGACGACACAACGAGGGCCAGCGTGGAGTCTGTGAGGGGGGCACCCATCTGGTAGGGAACGTCAACGTCGCTCTTTGTCTCGGCGGTCGACCCGTCTTCCCCCCCGCATCCTGCCAAAAGGCCAAGAGTCAGGATGGGAAGCGCGAAAACGAGAAGAAGGCGACTGAAAGAAGTCGAAACGGACATGAACACAAAAATGGTCGGATGAATGTGCAGGTCGGTCAAAGCGATACGAAGAGAACTGGGGCCTTATGCGCTGGGCCCTAGCAGTGCGACGCTCAGAGGGTCTCAGTTCTTGACCCGCGTTGAGCATCGCTGACAATCGATGGATGCACGTCCCCTGCATAGACATGTTTCTCGAAACGCCGGGCAAGAGCTTGCGGCACGGCCGGCGATTTTGCGGGGCGACGCCGGAAAATTTAGGCAGACGAGGGAGGAGAGCGGCGCGTGGCCCCCGACACACCGAGCCGTTCAAACGGTTCTGAAGCACGGGCGAACGAGCCACCGTTGCGAAAATGTGATCGTCGGGGGTGGGGTTGAATTTCCGTGAACGCGAAACCTAGGGCGGGGTCTCATGTACATCCGTGTGCACTTATTGAAAGCTGACTCGCCGCGTTCGTCTAGCCTGGTCTAGGACGCCGGCCTCTCACGCCGGTAGCACGGGTTCAAATCCCGTACGCGGTACGTCACGACGCGCTTTCGAGGCGCTGGCCTTCCCTCCTCCCTCCCCCCGGGCCAGCGCCTCATTTTTTTGTGTTGATTTGCCGTTGGGGGGCGGGACGTTCTCACTCAAACGGGGGCGCCCATGTAGAACAGCGCAGCGGCCGGCGTCCCCCGGTATTTTCGGAGTCCCTCTCTCCGTTCTGCACGAGGCTGCAGAAGCGCAAAAGAAAAAGCGGCGACCCCGAAACCATTCGGGATCGCCGCCACAGTCCTCCGGAGCAGAGACAACCCGGGAAACTATGCGTCGTCGCTAGCCGAGGTCTCCGTGTCGGCGGAGGCCTCTCCGTTCGGCTGGATCGACTTGAGGCTCTTCAAGTTCTGCGGGTTCAGGACATTGTCGACGAGGCCGTACTCTTCGGCCTCCTTCGCGCTCATCCAGTAGTTCCGGTCGGCGTCGGCCTCAATCTTATCGATGTCCTGCCCCGTGTGCAGGGCCAGAATCTCGTAGATCCGCTTCTTCAGCCACAT
>CAZMDV010000120.1:0-7960 GCA_964564875.1 uncultured Salinivenus sp. | reverse complement strand
CGCAAAGTAGTCAGTCGTCTCGATGAACCCGCAATTTCTTTTCGTTTGCACCGGCAACACCTGCCGCAGCCCCATGGCAGCGGCCCTCGCCGAGGCGCGCGGCGTAGCGGCGGCGAGTGCCGGCGTGGCCGCGGAAAGGGGCGACGGGGCGGCCCCGAACGCGATCCGCGCCCTCCAGGACGCCCGGGGCCTCTCGCTTCGGGACCACGAGCCCCGCGGCGTGTCCGACGTACCCTTGGCCGACGTCGACCGGGTCGTGGCGGTAAGCCCGGCGGTGGCGCGCCGGCTCCGGGACGAGCACGGCGTCGACCCTGACACGCTGATCACCTGGGCCATTTCTGACCCTTACGGCGGATCGCTCGCCGACTACCGGTGGTGCCTCGAACAGATCAGCGCGGCGCTGGACGATCTTCTCTCGTCCGGGTAGCGGGCTGTTAAGCGTCGTGCTACAGGGGACGGAATTTTTCCACCGCTGCCATCCCTCGGGTGAAACGCGGCTCGTGAAGGGTGAGAGTCGACTCATGTCTCACAAATCACTCTTCATGCATCATTGGCCCATCCCGTGAGGTCGCGAGGTCTAGCGGGGTAGGGCCCGTCAATTCCGATGCAGCAGTCGGGCCCTGAGCCGTCACCACTGCTCGTAGTGGTCGACGATCTCGTTGAGGTTGTCGTGCTCGCCCTCGATGATGCCGACCACGAAGAGGCCGGTTTCATTTTCGAGCTGGGCGAGGGCCTCGGTGTCGGGCGGGCGCCGGCCCTCGGTTTTGATGAACGTGTCCTGGAGGGCCTTCCGGGCGGCGTCGGCAGGACTGTTGGCCGTTGCGACGCTCGAGAAGGCATCGAAGCCATCCTTTTCGAAGCCGATAATCGTGTAGGTGGGCATAGCGTGAAACGCGCAGAGGAACGAAGTCAACAGAAGTGATGCGAAGAACCGTCGGATCCCAATGCACGTGGACCGTCGCCGTTTCCCAGTGTCCGCGATGAGTCCTGGACAGACGACGAATCGTTCGGGAAGGCCGCGGTGCCTTCGCCCCAAAGTTTCGGGCCGGTAAACAGAAAAGCCCGGACCCCCACCAAGAGACCGGGCTTTGGGCGAAGTGCGACCCAATGAGAAATGCACTTGGTAGACATCTGAGCCCCCCTCAATCTAACGTCGTTCTCAGTTTCTTAACATCGGAGGCGCTTGGCGGCCCTGGGGCTCAGGAGCCGAGCCATTCGTAGAGCAAGATGCCCCCCGCGACGGCCACGTTGAGCGATTCGGCGGCGGGGCGGTCCGGGGCGCCACGGAGCGCAACGGTTGTGTCGAGCCGGTCGAGGACGGTGGCGCTGAGGCCGTGCGCCTCGCTACCCAGCGCGAGGACGGAGGGCCGGGTGGGGCGCCACGCGTCGGCCCGGACGCCCTGGAGGTCGGCCCCGTAGAGGGCCGCGCCGCGGCGGCGCAGGCGATCGAGGAGAGCACCGGGGGCGTCCGTGCGGGAAAGATCGAGGGCCCAGTGGCTGCCGGCGGCCGCGCGCATCACCTTGGGGCCGTACAGCCCGGCCGTGCCGGGGCCGGCCACTACGGCCTGCGCCCCAAACCACGCCGCTGTCCGCAGGAGGGTGCCCACGTTGCCTGGGTCCTGCACGCCGTCGAGCAGGAGGGCCGTGCCGGCATCACCGAGGTGCTCCGGCACCGTGTCGGGATCATAGAGGCGACGCTCGACCACGGCCACGAGGCCTTGCGGGGTCGCTACGTCCGTGAGGTCGGCCATCGTGTCGGCATCGGTCTCGAACGTGGGCACCGACAGCCGATCGAGGAGGGCCTGCACGTCCGGGTCGTCGAGGGCGTCGGGGGTGACAACCGCCTCCACGAGGGGGGCTCCCGCGTCGAGCGCGGCCTGGAGGGCACGGGGCCCCTCAATGAGCGTCCGGTCGCGGCGCCGACGGCCCCGGCGGCGTGTGAGGGCAGCAATGGCTTTGCGGCGACGGTTGGACAGCGGCTCGGGCATGAGGAGCGGGGGGCAAACAGTGAGGATATGGGACCCGGAACAGGCAGCGGGGCAACCGGAGCCGCTGCAAATCGTTCGTTCTTTTCCGAAGTCGCTTTCCCGTCGCTCGACTTTTTGGCGGAGAATCCGGATCTTCCTGTCCTCTCGGTCCCCAGTTGCTGGGTACCAGGACGGCGCTTCGTCTCGCCATCATTGCATTCGGTCCCGCAGTGCCATGCCTTTCAAATTCGACGTCTACGACCGTTCGGCGTACCGCGAGCCTGCCCCCCTCGACCGCGACAGCCCGTTCCAGTCCATGATGGAACGGTTCGACGTGGCCGCCGAAATTCTGGAGCTCAGTCCAGGGTTCTACGAATACCTTTGCCGGCCGTCCCAGATGCACGTCACGTCGATTCCCGTAGAGATGGACTCCGGTCGCATCAAGGTCTTCGAGGGCTACCGCGTCATCCACAACAACGTCCTCGGTCCCAGCAAGGGCGGCATCCGATTCGCGCCGGACGTGACGCTCAACGAAGTAAAGGCGCTGGCCGGCTGGATGACCTGGAAGTGTTCGCTGTTGGATCTGCCCTTCGGAGGGGCGAAGGGCGGGGTGGCGTGCGACCCGGAGGCCATGAGCCCGGAGGAGCTGGAGCGGCTCACGCGGCGCTACACCGCCGACCTGTTCGACGTGTTTGGGCCGGACAAAGACATTCCGGCCCCGGACATGAACACGAATGAGCAGATCATGGCATGGGTGCTCGACACGTACTCGATGCACGCGCGGCAGACAGAGAACGCTGTCGTGACGGGCAAGCCGGTGAGGTTGGGCGGGTCGAAGGGACGCCGGCAGGCGACGGGGCGCGGAGTGATGACGGTTACGCTCGCCGCGATGGAGCAGATCGGGCTCACGCCGGGCGACTGCACGGTGGCCGTGCAGGGCTTCGGCAACGTCGGGTCGATCGCCGCTGAGCTGTTGGCAGAGCAGGGCTGCACCGTGGTAGCCGTCAGTGACGTGACCGGCGGCTACTATAATGAGCACGGCCTCGACCTGAAGGAAATGCAGGCGTACACCCAGCGAAACGGGGGCACGCTGGCGGGGTACGAGAAGGCACAATCGATGACGAACGAGGAGCTTCTCACGCTCGACGTGGACGTGCTGGTCCCTGCAGCGAAAGAGGACCAGATCGACGGCGAGATCGCGAGAAACCTCGACGCCCGGATCGTTGCGGAGGGAGCGAACGGGCCTACCCGGCCAGAGGCCGACGAGATTCTGGCGGAGAAGGAGGTCCTCGTCATTCCGGACATCCTAGCCAACGCAGGGGGGGTCACGGCGTCCTACTTTGAGTGGGTGCAGAACCGACAGGGCTTCTTTTGGACCGAGGAGGAGGTAAACCAACGGCTCGACCGGACGATGAGGCAGGCCTTCGACAAGGTCTATGCGACGGCCGACGAGTACGACGTGTCCCTCCGCATCGCGGCCTACGTGGTGGGGGTCCGCCGCGTGTCCGAGGCCCTCCAGATGCGCGGAATTTATGCCTAGAAGGGTGGAGGTAGGGAAGTGTGGAGGCATGGAAGTAGAGACGTACGGAAGTGTAGAAGGGGAGGAAGCGCTGGGGATGCAGAAGCACGGGGGGAACCGGCGGCGGGCCTCGTTCAAAGACGGTGCAATGTGAACCTTCGTAGATGAGATCAGAATCGACCGAGACCGGATTTCGTGCGTTCGGGCATCCCCGCCGCCTTCCGCTTCTCGTTGCAGGGCTCGTCGTGCTGCTGATCGTCCTCGTCGCGTCCTGCGCCAACCCTGTCGCCCCGAGCGGAGGCCCCCGAGACGAAACGCCGCCCTCGGTCGTCCAGACACAACCGGTGCGCGACACGGTCAACGTATCGACGAGCACCAAGGCGCTGCGCATCGAGTTCTCGGAGTACATCGAGCGGGCGAGCCTGCCCGATGCCCTATCCATCACCCCCACGTTTGAAGAGCGGCCGCAGTTTAGCTGGAGCGGGCGCACAGTCGAGGTCGAGTTCCCGTCGCCTCTTCGCGACAGCACGACCTACATTTTTTCGTTCGACGCAACCCTGAGCGACGCCCACGGCGTCTCGCTCGAGAACCCCCTCACGGTGGCGTTTTCGACGGGCCCGAAGATCAACCGGGGACAGATCAAGGGACAGGTGGTCGGGGGCCGAGGGACGCCGAAGGAGCAGGTCGACGTGTACGCGTACGCGCTCTCCCCGAATGCCGTGGGGCCGCCACAGCCCCTGCCGGATCGGCCCAGCTACCGCACACAGACTGGGGAGGAGGGGCGATTCGGGTTCAAGTACATGCGCGAGGGGCATTACTACGTCGTGGCCCTCCGCGACAACAACCGGAATCGTCGGCCCGATGCCCGAGAGCCTGCCGCCGTGCCGCCCCGCATGGCGCTCCGCGCCGACAGTGGCGCGACAGCCGTGCCTGTGCCCTGGTTGCTCGCTCGAAGCGACACAACCGCGCCCCGGCTCCAGCGGGTCCGTTCCATGAGCCGGCAGCGCCTCCGCCTGAGCTTCAGCGAGCCGGTGCGCCTCCGAAGGCGGGCCCCCGAGGCGTGGGCTCCGCAGGATTCGGTCCGGGGAACGCGGGTCGAGGTGCAGGGCGTCTACGTGGTGCCGGGCCGGGCGAGTGCAGTGGAGGTGCGCACCGCCCCGATGCGGGACGCGCGTCACCGCCTTCCGCTGCCGCGAGGCGTCGTCACCGACACCCTCGGCCAGCCGCTCGCGCCGGATACGGCTCGCTTCCGGGCCGCCACGCAGCCCGACACGATGCGCACCCGGGTTCGCGAGCTTTTGCCCGCCGGCCTCAGGGAAGATTCAGCTGGAGTGCATCCACTACTTCCAGACGTGCAGCCCGGCGTCCGCTTCAATCAGGCCCCGGACAGCGCCCAGCTTCGACAGGGGATAAGCGCCCGCGACACGACCGGTGAGCCCCGGCCCTTCTCGCTTGCGACCGAGGACGGGACGGCGTACCGCCTTCAGTTTGACCCTCCGCTCGATCCTGGACAATACGTCGACGTGGCGGTGGCAGGGCCGGTCTTCGCTTCGGCGGACACGACGTACCGGCGGCGGTTTCAGCGCGTGACGAGCCGGGTGCTCGGGGCGCTTGAGGGCCGCGTCCGTGTCGCCGACACGGCCCGGGCAGAGGCCGTGTCTGGGGCCCAGCCGACGAGGGACACGACGGCACTTCGGTTGCCGCACTCCCTCACGGGACGGATCGAGGCCGACACACTTATCGTTCCGCCGCTTGACTCCTTGGCGATGGATTCCGGCGGTCGTCGGAACCGCATAGATTCGCTCCTCTACGGAGGGCCCGTCGCGGTCGAGCTCGTGACCGTCAAGTCTTCGCTCCCGGTGAAATCTCGGCGGCTGACCACAGCCCCCGGACGCACGTTTACATTCAAGAAGCTTCCGGACGGGCAATACCGATTTCGGGCGTACCTCGACCGCAACGAGAACGGGCGATGGGACCCTGGACAGATTCAGCCGTACGTTCCCGCTGAACCGGTGACGTGGCTCCGAGAGTCGGTGCAGGCCCGGCCCCGGTGGACAACCGAGCTGCCAGTCCCACTGCGCATCCCGGTTCTCGCACCCGTTCCTCTCCCTCGAAAAGGCCCCCCGCCCGGCGAGGGCCGTTGAGGCGCTCGCCCTCACGACGCGTCTCGCAGGATTTCGTACTGAGAACTTCCGTCTTGAGTCATGGCAACTTCTCCACCCATTCAGCGGTGTCCGCCCGCCCTCACGGCCGACGCCATGCGCGAGGCCGACCGGTATACGATCGAGGAGTACGGCCTGCCCAGTTTTACGCTCATGGAGTCGGCCGGGCGGGGCTGTGCTGAGCACATCCAGAACGCCTACGGCCCGCTCGACGGAGAGGCGGTGGTGGTGCTCTGTGGCAAGGGCAACAACGGTGGGGACGGGCTCGTCGTGGCGCGGCGGCTTCTGACAGCGGGCGCCCGGGTGCACGTCGTCCTCACGAGCGCGCCCGACGAGTTGAGTGGCGACGCGGCCCAGAACCTGTCACTGCTGCGCCAGCTCGGAGAGGACGAGACGGCACCGCGACTGACGACCGAGCGTCTCGACGACCTGGACGCTCTGACGGAGACGGTCGCCCCGCTCGCTCCCCGGCTTTACGTCGATGCCCTCCTCGGGACGGGACTCACGAGCGACGTCCGCGAGCCGATCCGCAGTCTCGTCGAGTGGGTCAACGAGCGCGACGCCCCCACGGTGGCCCTCGACATACCCACTGGGCTTCACAGCGACACCGGTACGGTCCTCGGCGTGGCCGTCCGTGCGGACCGGACTGTGACGATGGCGGCGCCCAAGGTGGGACTGCGGATCGGAGAAGGACCGACGCGGGCCGGGCCGGTCGAGGTCGTCGACATCGGCATTCCGCCGTTTGTGCTCGACCGGGCCGCGGAGCAGCCGGGCTGTGTCCGTCAGACGACCGACGAGGCGGTGCGGGCGTGGTGGCCCGAACGGGCCCCCGACGCACACAAATACAGCGTGGGCACCGCCCTGGTCGTGGGCGGGGCGCCCCGCTTCACAGGGGCGCCGGTCATGGCGGCGAAGGCGGCCGGGCGCAGCGGCGCCGGGTACGTGCGCTGTGCCTGCCCGGAGACGATTCAGCCGACGCTCGCCGGGGCCCTTACGACGGTGCCCACGCTCCCGCTCCCCACCGAAGGCGGCGGCGCGCTCGCGCCGGCCGCGGCGCTCGACGCGCTCGCCGAGTCCCTAGACACGGCCGACGCCCTGCTCGTGGGGCCGGGCCTCGGCCGCGCCCCGCAGACGGAGCAGTTTGTGCGGCGGCTGGTGCAGGAGGCCGACACGCCCCTGGTGGTCGACGCCGATGGCCTGAACGCGCTCGCTGGACCCCTCGACGAGCTGGCGGCCCACGTCGACGGCCCGTGGATTCTGACGCCCCACGCCGGCGAGTTTCGTCGGCTCGTGGGGGAGGAGGTCGACCTAACGGATCGGGTCCACGTGGCGCAGACGTATGCGGAGCGGTGGGGCGCTGTGTGCCTGCTCAAAGGCGCGCCGAGCATCGTTGCGGGACCGGACGGCCGCGCGTTCGTGGGCAGCATCACGACCCCGGCCTTTGCCACAGCAGGCACGGGCGACGTGCTGGCGGGCCAGGGCGTGGGGCTTCTGGCGCAGGGCGTGCCGCCCGTCGAAGCCGCGGCCGCGGCACTCCACGTCGGGGGAGCCGCGGCGGAACGGTATGGGGCCACCCACGATTCCCGCTCCATGGTGGCGACCGACCTGCTCGACATGATTCCCCGCGTCGCCGCCGAGCGGTTTGCAAGTCAGTGACGTGCGAGGTCGATCTCAGGCCCAGTTCCTCTCCGAGCCGAATGGCTGTCTCCCCTCTTCGAATTCATTCCCGCCCGATGCGCCTTCTCTCCTCGATTCGGACCGCCCATTACCGCCTGTTGGCGGCGCTCTGGACAGCCGGGATCGTCCTTGCAATGAGCATTCCGGCCCGTAACTTTGCAGGCGTACAGCCGGAGTTCGGCCTCGATAAAATCGTTCACGTGCTTCTCTTCGCGGGCTTTGGGCTTCTCTGGCTCCGGGGGCTGTGTCCGCCGGACAACGAGGGGTTGCCGGAGTGCTTTCGGCGGCGCGGCGGACTGTTCTTCGTGGCCGGGGTGTTGTTCGCCGCGGGAACGGAGGTGTATCAGCACCTTCTCCCGATTCAGCGCATGGCAGATCCCTACGACGTTACGGCCGATCTCATCGGGTTTACCGTCGCGTTCGTGGGCTATTACGCCTACCACGTACGCCGGGCCCATCGGATGTCGGCGTGATCCGGACGCCCAGCCCAAGCTTCTCTCTGGGCAGGCGTTGGCGGCGGAGCGTGCATGGACACTGGGCGGAAATCGGGGTTCGTATTCGAAGAAACCTCTAGGGTGGGTCCGCATGGTCAAACTCCCCAGGAACATGAGTTTTCTAGCCAAGGAGGTGCTCGC
>CAZMDV010000119.1:0-7985 GCA_964564875.1 uncultured Salinivenus sp. | reverse complement strand
GGCGATTGACTTGCTTGCGCCGCTGGAGCAGGGAGGCAAGGCGGGCCTCTTCGGCGGAGCCGGAGTGGGCAAGACCGTACTCCTGATGGAGATGATTCACAACATGGTGGCCGAGTACGAGGGGGTAAGCCTCTTCTGCGGCATCGGCGAACGGAGCCGCGAGGCGGAGGAGCTGTACCGCGAGGTCAAGGAGGCTGGGGTGCTGGACGACACGGTTCTCGTTTTTGGTCAGATGAACGAAGTGCCAGGGGCGCGCTTCCGGGTGGGGCACGCGGCGCTCACGATGGCCGAGTATTTCCGCGACGACGCGAAGCAGGACGTGCTGCTGCTCATCGACAACATTTTCCGCTTCGTACAGGCGGGGACGGAGGTCTCCGGACTGATGGGACGTTTCCCGTCGCGCCTCGACGACCTCCAACTGCGCTTCAATCGGCAGCGCCAAAACGCCATCACGGAAGAGCTGCTGGACATTACATCAGGCTACGAAGCCCTTTCCGCGTCTGATCCTCCGTAGCAAAACACTACGTTCCCCATGTGGACCCGTCTTCAAACCCTCGACGCCTTCCTCCTCCGGGTCTTCCGTCGCTAGGGGCCTCGGCTGCATCGCGTCTCCCTGGGCATTCTCTTTCTCTGGTTCGGGCTGCTGAAGTCCCTCGGTCACGAAACGACGACGTCGCTGCTGGCCCACACGATTTACTGGGGGGATCCGGAGGTGATGGTCTTCGTGCTCGGATGGTGGGAGGTCGCGATCGGGCTCTTTCTTCTCGTGCGGCCCCTCCTCCGAGCGGCAATTTTTCTCCTCGCGCTCCGCCTGCCCGGCATTCTCCTCGCGTTTCTCCTCCAGACCGACGTGTGTTTCATCTCGTTTCCCTTCACTCCAACCCCCGAGGGACAGTACCTGATCAAGGACCCCGCCCTCTTTTTCGCGGCACTGGCCATCGGGGGCTTTGTCGGCGAAGAAAGCACGAGGAATCATTACCACTGACCACCGTCCTTGCCAGGGCAGTTGCATGTTGAAAGCTTCGTCGACCAAAGGCGGCTCCGCTACCGTTGATCGTAGGAGGGACGCCGGTACTGCACGGGAGAATGGAGGAATGGGAGCGTGGGGGCACTGAATTTCTGCCTCAAGAGAATGATGAGAGCAGGTTGCCGTCGCTAAGATGCGATTGCCGTGCCGTCCTTGCGCCTCGTCCCGAGCGTATGGAGCGCCGCTTCCACCGTCGAAAACGAGTCCCTTGGGAGGAAGCCGCGCCAGCAGCTCCATTCTTTGGCCCTTCCAGCCAATTACTCTTCCCCCGCCGAAATCTCTTGGAGGGTGCGGGCCACCGCCGCGGCCTGCATCCGTGCGCGCTCCCCGGTCTTGACGCCCTCAACCCCAATCGCATCTCCGATTCCGAATACGCTGCGGAATCGCTTGTGGCGGAAGGTCTCGGGATCAACCTCCATGTACCCCTTCATCAGTCCGTCCCGATAGGCCAGTCCGCTCGCCTCAAGAAGGACAGGCGGCCGCATGGGCGGGACTACGTGTAGGAGGTCGTATCGGAGAACGTCTCGACTTTGGGACTGCCCTTTGCGGACGCTAAAGACCGCCTCCCCAGCCTCCGGCCGCACGTCGATGAGCTCGTATCCGGTATACACGTGAATGTCATCGTCCCATCCGTCGTCGCGGTCGATCATTTCCTCCAACTCCTTGTCCGATGCGCCCGTTGTATAAAACATGTCCGTTTGATTCCGCACCCCGGTGTCGCGCCAGAGGACGCTGGCACGGCGGAGAATGGTCATTGGTGCACTCCCGCCTTTGTACGGGGAGGAGGGAGCGGTAAAGAGTGCCTGTCCGCCCTCGAAGGTGCGAATCATCTCCCACGTCCGCTCGGCCTGCTCGTAGCCGTAGACGCTGCAGATGCCCTGGGAGCCGAGGTTCGGTTTCAGGCCGCGGATGCGATCCCAGAGCACCTCCGTCCCGAGGGCGACGACGAGATAGTCGTAGCGAACTGTCGTTCCGTCCTCCGTGGCGACGACCTGTGCGTCGGGGGCAATCTCGGTAGCCCGGCTCTGGATCCACGTTGCGGTCGTCGGGATCTCCGCCCGCTCGGGGGAACGGGTGTCCTCCTTTGGTATTCCCTCCGTTCCCACGCGCAACCACTCGGGCTGCTCGTAGTGGTGGGGCGACGGCTCAATCAACGTAACGTCGGCGGCCAACCCCGAGTCGGTCAGCGCTTCGAGGAGGGCCGTTCCGGCGTCTCCACCGCCGAGGATGACAATTGGGGATACGACGTCAGCGTCGACGGGTCCTTCCGACGAATTCTCAGCGTGGGAAGGCTCGGACGAAGCCCGAGACGAGGAGCTTGGCGGATTCATGGGTCGGGGCGCGCGTGAGAATTGTGAGCGGGGGACGAAAAGAAGGAGCGTTCCTGTAAAAACAGCGGCGGGAATCTACTGTAGGCATCCCACTTCCAAGACCCCCTCCAAGAGAGGAGAATCTTCATTTCGGGGCGGGGAGAACGACCACGAGCGGGCAGGGGCCCTCGTCGTCTTATCGAGCAATGAGGACAGCGCTCGTCCGCCCGGCCACTGTGTAATGTTCTTGCTGCTGCAGAGGCGGGGCCTCTCCGAGCGGGTGAATGTCATCGGGGGAGGGCCGGGAGGTGTCGGCCTTTCGGCGCCACGTACGATCGTCCTCGAATGCTGGCAAATCGAACGCTGCCGCCTCGGTGCCGGCGTTGAAGAGAAGCAGCACGGCAAGATCGTCTTTCTCAGGCAGGTAGCAACCGACGGCTCGGGCCTCTGGATCCTTCCAGCGGGGCGGCTCGCCCTGCGGTCCGAGCCATCGGAGATCCTCGTCGGTGTAGAATCCCGCGTGCTTCAGGGGCGGATGGGCCTGCCGGGCCGCGATGAGCTCGCGGGTGAAGCGATAAATTTCGTCGTGCTCCTCGCGCCGGTCCCAGAGCCACCACCCGATCTCGTTGTCCTGGCAGTACGCATTATTGTTGCCATACTGTGTGCGCCGAAACTCGTCGCCCCCCAGCAGCATGGGGACTCCGTGGGAAAGAAGCAGGGTGAGAAGGAAGTTTTTGACCTGGCGCGTGCGGACGGCCTCGATTTCGGGATCGTCGGTGGGGCCCTCTGTGCCGTAGTTTCGGCTGTAGTTGGCGTCGGTGCCGTCTCGGTTAAACTCGCCGTTGGCTTCGTTGTGTTTGCGCTCGTAGCTGACGAGGTCGTTGAGCGTAAAGCCGTCGTGACTGGTCACATAGTTGATGCTCGAGTCAGGACCCTTTTCGGTATTGCCGTAGAGGTCCGAACTGCCGGCCAGCCGCGAGGCGAAGTCCCCGAGCATGCCGGCATCGCCCCGCCAGAAGCGGCGCACGTCGTCCCGAAACCGGCCGTTCCACTCGGACCATCGATTGTGGAAGGCCCCCACCTGGTAGGCGCCGGCGGCGTCCCAAGCCTCGGCGATCATTTTGACGTCCCGGAGGACCGGGTCCTGCGCGATGCGTTCCAGCAGGGGCGGGTCGGCCAACAGGTGGCCCTCCTCGTCCCGTCCCAGCACCGAGGCGAGGTCGAAGCGAAAGCCGTCCACGTGCATCTCCACGACCCAGAACCGGAGCGCATCCAGGATCAGGTCGCGCACGACCGGATGATCGGCCTTGACCGTGTTGCCCGTTCCGGTGTAGTCCTTGTAGAAGCGCCGGTTCTCCTCGAGGAGGTAGTACACCGCATTGTCGAGGCCGCGCCAGCTCACCGTAGGGCCCAGCTCGTCCCCCTCGGCCGTGTGGTTGAACACCACGTCGAGGATGACCTCGATGCCGGCCGCGTGGAACGCCTTCACCATGGCCTTAAACTCCTCCACCTGTTCCCCGCAGCAGCCGCTGCTCGAATATAGACCGTTCGGGGCCATGAAGGAGGCGGGGCTGTAGCCCCAGTAGTTGCGGAGGGGCTCGCCGGTGCGGGGATTCACGCGGGACAGCTCGTGCTCGTTGAATTCCTGCACCGGCATCAGCTCCACGGCCGTGATGCCGAGATCCTTCAGGTACGGAATTTTTTCGGTGAGGCCGCGGAAGGTGCCGGGGTGGTCCACGCCGGCGCTCTCGTGCACCGTGAAGCCCCGCACGTGCAGCTCGTAGATGACCGTTTCCGACCAGGGGTGCCGGAGGGGCCGTTTCGTTTCCCAACCGGTGCGCCGCTCGGTGACGACGCACTTGGGCGTGGTGGCGGCGTTGTCGTCGGTCGAAAACGACAGGTCCTGCTGGGACGACTCGGATTCGTAGCCGAGCGCGGCCTCGAAGTCCCAGTCGTCGAGGTGGGTGATGGCCGCGGCGTAGGGGTCGATCAGGAGCTTGTGCGGGTTGAATCGGTGGCCCTTTTCGGGCGCGTACGGCCCGTCGGCGCGGTAGCCGTAGAGCTGACCCGGGGCCACGCCTTCAACCCAGACGTGCCAGATGTCGCCGGTGCGGTGTTTGTCGGGGGCCAGTTCGATGCGGTGCTGCGGGGCCCTGTCCTCCGCGTTCGTGAAGAGCTCCAGCCACAGGCGCGTGGCGTGGCGGCTGAAGACGGCGAAGTTGGTGCCGCTGCCCCAGGTATAGGTCCCAAGAGGAAGGGGGAAGCCGGTGTCCGTGGGCGGGGAATCCTCAGAGCGAGGGGCCGGAAGAGCGGCGCGGACGGAATTGGGGGACATGGGAGGGGAAAAAAGGAAAGGAAGACGTCTCGGGGGCAGTAGCGATGCGCCTCCTTGACCTGCGGATGTGGATTTTTACTCCGAAACAGGGGCTCACGCCTCTGTCGCGTGGAGCCCTCGTTCGGATGGCGGTGTCGATTACAAAACCGCAATGTTCTTCGGCGTGTTCTTCTCCGTCTTTGGACGGTCGACTGGGAGGTCGTCTTTCAAGAGGTCCGGCAAATCGATAGATAGATGATCCGTATCTTCTGTCTCCGTGACGTCCATGCGTGGGGACCAAAGAGCCGACGGGGCGTCCTCATCGTCGGCCTTGCGACCGGGAAAGACCGACGCAAAAAGCTCATTCACGTCGTCCCGAAAGCTTTGGAACGGAGAGGAACGGCGAGGAGGTCGGGTGAGCATTTCCATGGCACGTTGAGGTTTGGGGAGCAGATCGTGTATCGTAAAGACAGGGCTCAGCAATGGGCGAACGTCAGAGGAGAGAATGGTTGGCCTCCGAAGTGCGAATTTCGATATCCGCACGCCTTCTCTTGTAAAATGTAAAAGTACGAGACGAGGCGGCTTCTTCTTGACGGAGATTCTCGGATTCGAGGGTGGGGAGATCCCTGAGGGTGGGCATCCCCCGTGGACGGACGCGGGCCGTTGTTCACTTGCCACTCTTGTCAAAAGACTGACGGACAACATTCAGAGGAGTGTCAACAAGGACTTCTCCGAGGCAAAATGATTTGAGGAACGCTTTCCGTTTTCGCCTCCTTCTCTCTACAAATCCATGAGGTGCTGAATGGGACACGCATTGCTCGTAAATACCCTGCTTGTTGGGGCTGTCATCGTGTGTGTGATCGCGATGCGGTACGGCGCCGAGCGGATACGCACAAGTCCCATCGTGGGATACTTTGTCCTCGGCATCGTGCTGCGAGCCGCTGCCTCCTATGACGTCGTGCCCCTCCTCACGGAGCAGCAGGTCTTTCCCTTTCTGGCCGACCTCGGCGTGATTGCTTTGCTCTTCCGAGTCGGACTGGAGAGCGACCTAGGACGCCTGCTCGACCAACTGCCCGAGGCGAGTTGGATTGGGGTCGGCAACGTGCTGGGGAGCGGGGGCGTCGCGTTTGGCACGGCGTTTCTTCTGATCGACTGGCCCCTGCTTCCCAGTCTGTTCGTCGCGACGGCCCTGACCGCGACGAGCGTGGGCGTGAGCGTTGCAATCTGGGAGGAGGCCGATCAACTGGACAGCCGCGAGGGCTCGACGCTGGTCGACGTGGCCGAATTCGACGACCTCATGGGCGTTCTTCTGATGGCTCTCTTATTTGCCGCTACTCCTTTGCTGCGAGAGTCAGGGCCTGAGGCGTTGCTCTCGACCCTCGCGAGTGTGTTGGGATCGATGCTTCTGAAATTGGTTCTCTTTGGTGGCGCCTGCCTCCTCTTTGCCTGGTATGTGGAGCGTCCCATGACGAACCTGTTCGAGCGTCTTCACGCGGGAGAGGGCACCATGCTGGTGATGCTGGGGGTCGGCATCATCGTGGCGGCCGTTGCGGGGCTGTTGGGGTTCTCGACCGCCATTGGGGCCTTCTTCGCCGGCCTCATCTTTAGCCGCGATCCGCACACGAGCCAGTACATGGACGCCTTCCGGCCGCTGCACGACCTGTTCGCGCCCTTCTTCTTCGTCGGCATTGGCCTGCACCTGGCCCCCGAGGCCGCGGGCGCCATTGGGGGTGGGGTCGTCCTTCTCCTCGCCGCCGCCGTCCTTGGAAAGGTGATCGGCGCGTACGTGCCCGCCGTCCCGATTCTGGGGTCAACCGGCGCGCTGGTGCTGGGGCTGAGCCTCGTTCCGCGCGCCGAGATCGCCCTCGTCATCATGCAGCGGGGCCTGGAGCTCGGGGCGTGGGCGGTCCCGCCGACCGTGTTCGCCCAGGTCGTGCTGATCTCGGCGGTGACGGTCCTGATCATGCCCCTGGTATTGCGTCCCATGCTGGCCCCTCCGTCGGTGCTCTCCACGGCGGAGTCCTCGTGACGGAGGCCCCCGTGCCGCTCGTTCTCTCCTTTGCTCATCGACATGACTCCTATCGACATGTCACCAGTGATCACGCTTACCCTGAACCCCACGATCGACAAGAACACGCGCATCGAGCGGGTGGTGGCCGAGGAAAAGCTCCGCTGCGAGTCCCCGAGTCGGGAGCCGGGTGGGGGTGGATTGAATGTGTCGCGCGCCATTGATCGGCTGGGCGGGGCCACCCGCGCCCTCTACACGTCAGGGGGCTACACGGGGGACATTTTGCACACGCTGCTCGACCAGGAGGGGATCGAACAGATCCCTCTCGACATCGAGGAGGAGACGCGGGAAAACCTGATCGTGTACGAGACGTCCACCGATCGCCAGTTCCGATTCGGGATGCCGGGGCCCGACCTCAGCGACGCGGCGTGGGAATCGTGCCTGGAGGCGCTGCGCGGACTTGACCCCGCCCCGGACTACCTCGTCGCCAGCGGCAGTTTGCCGCCGGGTGTGCCGGACGACACCTACGCGGCCGTCGCCGAGGTGGCCCACGACCTCGGGGCGCGGCCCATTCTGGACACCTCGGGCGCGGCCCTCCGTGAGGCGATGGAGGCGGGCTGGTACCTGCTCAAGCCCAACCTCCGCGAGCTCGAGCACCTGGCGGAGACCGCCCTGGACACGGAGCCGCAGCGCATCGACGCTGCGCGGAATTTCATTGATCGCGGCTGGTGCGAGGTCGTCGTCCTCTCCATGGGAGCCTCCGGCGCGCTGCTCATTACGGCCGACCGGGCCGAGCACGTCCGGTCGCCGACAGTTTCCATCAACAGCCGCGTAGGGGCCGGCGACAGCATGGTGGGCGGCCTCACCCTTGCCCTCGCCCGCGGACACGACCTGGACGCGGCCGTGCGCTTCGGGGCCGCCGCCGGCGCGGCCGCCGTGACGACGCCCGGCACGGAGCTGTGCCGCCGGGACGACACGGAGGCACTCTTTGATCGGATGACCGATTCGTCGTGACTGGCCCGCTCCACTGCGTCGAACAGGGAGCGGGTACGAATGAGTCCCACCCGCAAAAGGGGACATGTCCCGCATGCCGGAAACGAGTGATTCTTTACATTGCACCTGTCATTGCGAGGTCTCTCGAACAAGTCCCCCAAAATCCAATGTCTGAGGAGCTCACATTTACGTCGTCTCCGTTTGCCTCCGGCGAGGCCATCCCGCGGGAGCACACCTGCGAGGGGGAGGACCTCTCGCCCGGCCTTCGGTGGACGCCCGCGCCGGACGAAACCGAAACCATCGCCCTTATCGTCGACGATCCCGACGCGCCCG
>CAZMDV010000118.1:0-7991 GCA_964564875.1 uncultured Salinivenus sp. | reverse complement strand
AGCACAATATCCACGCACTTCCGGAGACGAACCGTCCCTTCAACTTCAGCCAGCCAGTGGAGGGGATGGAAAACGAGCGCACTTTCCCGCAGGAAGAGGTAATGGTTCGGGTCAAGTGCGATGTCCACGGATGGATGGAATCCTGGATCGGGGTGGTCGGGCATCCCTATCACAGCACCACGGACGGGGAGGGCGCCTACAGCCTCGACAACCTCCCCGCCGGCGACTACGTGATCGAGGCCTGGCACGAGGAATATGGAGCGAAGACCCAGGAGGTAACGGTGGCAGAAGAGGAGACGATGTCTGTCGACTTCACATTCAGTGAAGGGGAGATGGCCGACGCGAGAGACGACTCCGACATGCGCGTCGTAACCTGGACGGTCGCTCACTAGCCCGTTCCGCTGACGTGAAGGAGGAGAGCCGAGCGAGCCGCAGTGCCCCCTCTCTGGATGGTAGCGCTTCCAATCCCCCACCGAGGGACGCCCAGGAGAGAACCGTAGACTCCTCGCCTACGGCGTTCAGCGGGAACGGCTCCCTCGGCCTCCTCCGGGAGTTGAAACGTGACTCAAGCAAAAACCAGGAGTAGGAGCTGATGGCTGACGACGCCGAACAACCCGTCGACGAAGAGTCGAGCCTCCATCCCCCCGAACATGAGGAGCACGACGAGCACGAGGAGTTGGGCTTCTGGCGGTCGTACATCTTCTCGACCGACCACAAGGTTATCGGGATTCAGTACGCCCTCACCAGCCTGCTCTTTCTCCTCCTCGGCTTCTCGCTGGCGTTGCTCATGCGGTGGCAGCTGGCCAATCCAGGGGAGCCGCTGCCGGTGATTGGCTCCTGGTTCGGGGAGTCGCAGATGCCGGGCGGCGTGATGCTCCCTGAGTTCTACAACCAACTCGGGGCGATGCACGGGACCATCATGGTGTTTCTCGGCATCGTGCCCCTCGCCGTGGGGGCCTTCGGGAACTACGTGATTCCCCTCCAGATCGGGGCGCCAGACATGGCCTTCCCGAAGCTCAATATGGCGAGCTACTGGATCTATTTTCTGGGGGGCGTCGTCATGCTGGCCAGCTTCTTTGCCCCCGGCGGCGCAGCCAAGGCCGGCTGGACCTCCTACCCGCCGCTCGCCGACATCCAGGCGATGGGACAAACGTTCTGGCTCTTCGGAATGGTGTTGATCATCACGTCCTCGCTGCTGGGGGCCATCAATTTCATAACCACGATCGTGCAGCTTCGGGTGGAGGGGCTTTCGTACATGCGGCTCTCGTTCTTCGTCTGGGCGGAACTGGTCGCCGTCTTCCTGCTTCTGCTCGCGTTCCCCCCGCTTGAATCGGCGGCCGTGCTCCAGCTCATGGACCGCCTGGCAGATACGAGCTTCTTCCTCCCGAGCGGCCTGGTCGTCAGCGGAGAGGCGATGGAGGCAAGCGGCGGGGGCAGCCCGCTCCTCTGGCAGCACCTCTTCTGGTTTCTCGCCCATCCGGAGGTGTACGTCCTGGTCCTCCCGGCCATGGGCATCGTGGCCGACATCATCGCCAACAATACCCGAAAGCCGCTCTGGAGCTACAAGGCCCTGGTCTACTCCGCCCTTTTTATCGGATTCATGTCGTTCATCGTGTGGGCCCACCACATGTTCTTGACGGGCATGGGCCAGGCCATGAGCGTCTTCTTCCAGACGACGACGATGATCATCTCGATCCCCTCGGTCATCATCCTCACCGTCCTGTTCATCTCACTCTGGGGCGCGTCGATCCGGTTTACGGTCCCCATGCTCTTTGCGCTGGCATTCCTCCCCATGTTCGGCATCGGCGGACTGACCGGCCTCCCGCTCGGCCTCGCCCCGACGGACATTCACCTCCACGACACCTACTACGTCATCGGTCACTTCCACTACTTGGTGGCCCCGGGAACCATTATGGCCCTCTTCGCGGGGGTCTACTACTGGTTCCCCAAAGTGACCGGACGCATGATGAACGCTTTCCTCGGCAAGGTGCACTTCTGGGGCACGCTCATCTTCATGAATGGCATCTTTTTCCCGATGTTTATTCAGGGAATGAAGGGGGTCTCCCGACGGCTCTACGACGGGGGTGCCCAGTACGAATTTGCACAGGACGTGCTGCACTACAACGAGTTTATGTCCACCTCGGCGTGGCTGCTCGCCCTGGCCCAGATTCCCTTTCTAATTAACTTCGTCTGGAGCCTGTGGGGCGGCGAGGAGGCGGCGGACAACGTGTGGGAGGCCACGACCCTGGAGTGGACGGCCGCCCCCTCCCCACCGGTGTCGCACGGCAACTTCGAGGAGATTCCCAAGGCCTACCGGGGCCCCTACGAGTACAGCGTGCCCGGTCATCCCTCGGACTTCCTGCCGCAGGATGAACCTCCCTCCGAAGCAGAGCTAGAGACCGTCACAGCTTAGGCCTTCACCCGTGGATATTCCCTACACCGTAACTCCCCGCCCCGACACAGGCGTCAACAACGCCAAGCTCGGCGTCTGGCTGTTTCTGGCGTCCGAGGTGATGCTCTTCGGCGGCCTCTTTGCCTCCTACATCTTCCTCCGCGTCGGGGCCCCCGAGTGGCCCGGCACGGTGGGCGGCGAGGAGGTGGCCTACGCCATGGAGGTACTCAACGTCCCCCTCGCCACCATCAATACGATGGTGCTCATCGGCTCGAGCGTGACGATGGTCATGGCCTGGGCCTCGCTGGTTCGGAAGAACTTCACCCAGTACCGCCTCTACATGGGCGGCACCATCGGACTGGGGCTCGTCTTTCTGGTGATCAAGGGCTTCGAGTACGGAGAGAAGTTCTCCCATCACCTGTATCCGGCCGACAGTGCGTTTCTCGCCATCTACTTTACCCTCACGGGGCTCCACGCCCTGCACGTGTTTGGGGGCATCGTCGTCAACGCTTATTTCTGGGGCCCAGGGAGTTCGATGTGGGAGACCGATCCCCAGCGGTTCACGAGCCGGATTGAGGTGGCAGGGCTCTACTGGCACTTCGTAGATCTGGTCTGGATCTTCCTCTTCCCTACCATCTATCTCATGTAGACTGATTCAACCCCGGCGCACACCATGAGTGATCACGCCCAACCGGACGCCAAGGAGGCCTACCCGCAGTCCGCCTCATCTACGGGCGCGGGGCACGCGGAGGACCACGGAGAGGACATCGAAGGACAGATTCGGGTCTATTTCCTCGTGTTTGGGGCACTCGCCGTGCTGACCGTGCTCACTGTGGCGGTGGGGTACCTCCACCTCCCCATCGTGCCCGCCGTCATCGTCGGGCTCACGATTGCGACGGTGAAGGGCGGGCTCGTCGCGGGGTACTTCATGCACTTGATTTCGGAAAAGCAGGTGATCTACGTCCTGCTGGCGTTCACCGCCTTCTTTGCGATCGCGATGCTCATCCTCATGTTTTCCTCCCTATCCGTTCATCGAGCCGGTGTCCCTTAAGGCCTTCCACATATTCTTTATCGCGGCCTCGATCCTCCTGGCGTTCGGCGTGGGCGTGTGGGGCGTGTACATGCACGTCCAGGAGACCAACCTCTCGCTCTTGCTCTTCGGGATCGGATCGCTACTCGTGGGCGTCCTGCTGGTGGCGTATGGCGTGAAAGTCCTGCGCCGGTTCCGACGCCTCTAGACGCTACCTGCTGGGATGGTAAAAAGACGCCCATACGCCCACACGCCCAAACCCAACCCGGAGTGGGCATGATCGGGCTGAAGAGAAGAAGCAAACGGTGGATTGCAAACTTCCTCACACATTGAATTGATAAAACGAGGGGTGATTGAAATGAGTCTTCCGAAATGGACACGGCAATGGACACGGCGAGTGGCCGGAACGCTCGTCCTTCTCGTGCTGGGAATGGGGGCCGTTCCGGAAGGGGCGGCGGCCTGCAGCCAGTGCTTTGGGACCAGCGTCAACAACGCGACGACCTTCGGCATCACAATGTCGATGCTGGGGCTGCTCGGGTTTCTGGGAGTCGTCTGGGGCGGCATTGGCCTGTTTGTCCGACGCGTCCGGCGGCGCTCGAAGCTGCTCGAACGGGAGAACTGGGTCGTAACGGAAGACGGAGAACTTGAGGCCCGCGACGACTGATGCCGAATCCTACAAGCGGATTCGAGGATGGATGTACGGAAGGGTGGACGTATGGAGGCAAGATGCGTCCACACCTCCATTCTTCCAGCCTTCCATACCCGAACAGAGCATGCGGAGTTCGTCTTAACCTGCAATCGTCCTGCACGCCATGCCTGACTGGTTGGATCTTGTTCAGTACATGAACATGCCTGTGGATGCCTCGGCCCACGGGCACGAGATCGACGTGATGATGAGCCTGGTGCACTGGCTCATGATCATCCTGTTCGTCGTCTGGGCCCCCTACTTTCTGTATACGCTGTACCGGTTCCGGGCCTCCAAAAATCCGGAGGCGAGCTACGAGGGCTCCGAGAGCGAGTGGTCGAGGTACCTGGAGGTGGGGGTGGTGATCGCGGAAGCGGTGCTGCTCGTGGGATTCGCCTTTCCCGTCTGGGCCGACCTCACGGAGGAGGAAAACATGCCGCCCGAGGAGGAGGCCCTTGAAGTGCACGTCGTGGCCCAGCAGTTCAACTGGAATATCCACTACCCAGGGCCGGACGGGGTGTTTGGCAGCCGGTCTCCCGAGCTGGTGGACGCTCAAACCAATCCTCTTGGACTGGACCCGGAGGACCCGGCGTCGAAGGACGACATCGTGCTTCGGGACGAGTTCCACATTCAGGTCGACCGGCCGGTGACCGTGCACCTCTCGTCCATGGACGTGATCCACGGCTTCTTCCTGCCCCAGATGCGCATTAAGCAGGACGCGATTCCGGGCATGGAGATTCCGTTGTGGTTTGAGCCGACCCAGACCGGAGAGTTCGAAATTGCGTGTGCACAGCTCTGCGGGAATGGCCATTACCGAATGAACGGGTACCTCACGGTCCATTCCCAGGAGGACTTCGAGGCGTGGCGGCAGGAGCAGATTGCGTCAAGCGAATGAGGCGAGGGGGCAGTCTCAGAACCGCTCTTTCTGACTGAGGACCCGTTCGGGTCATGACGTTCTTTGCGTTCGGTCTCAATTGCGAGTCCGCCACCCTTCCGGCGGTGGAGGCGTTTGCGGTAGAGGCGTCCGCGCAACGAGCGTTGTACGAGGCGCTCGACCTCGGGGACGAGGCGGAGGTCATGGTACTTTCGACGTGCAACCGCACGGAGGTATATCTTTACGGCACGGAGGACGAGGTTCGCTGCGCTCGACGCGCACTCAGCGCTCGCGTGGGCGAGCCGTGGCCCGAGGAGGAGTCGTTCCTGTTGCACGACGAGGCCGCTGTGCGTCACGTCCTGGAGGTGACCAGTGGCCTTCGGTCGATGGTGCTGGGGGACCGTCAGATTCTCGCCCAGATGAAGACGGCCTACCGCCGCGCCGTCGACCACGGGGGCGTCCATTCGGTCCTCCACCGCCTGATGCACACCGCCTTCCGCACCGCAAAGCGAGTGGACAGCGAGACGGAGATCAACCGCGGGGCCGCGTCGGTGTCGACGGCCGCCCTGGCCATGGCGCGCGAGCATTTCGCCGATCGGGGCGCCGCACCTCCCCTGGCGGACCTCCGCATTCTTCTCGTAGGCACCGGCAAAATGGGCCGCCTCGCCCTGAACGCCCTCGACGCGGAGGCCCCCGAGGCCATTCGCGTAACCAACCGCTCCCCCGGAAAGGCGCAGGCGGTCGCGGACGAACACGACGCTGAGCCGATTGCCTGGGATCGTCGGCACCGGGCCGTCGAAACGTCCGACCTCGTGATCGTGGCCACCGGGGCTTCGGAGCCCGTTCTGAGGGCCTCCGCCCTCTCCCCGTCGTCAGGGGGCGCAGAGCGGGACACCCTGCTCGTGGACATTTCGATGCCCCGCACCGTGGATCCCCAAGTCGGGACGATGGAGGCGTACACACTTTACGATCTCGACGACCTGCGCGCCTGGACCGAGCGCGTCCAGGCCGAGCGCAGGGAGGAAATTCCGCGTGCCGAGGCCCTCTGTGAGGAAGAGTTGGAGGCGTTCGTGACGTGGGTGTTCCACCAGGAGGCCATGCAGCCGGCCATCCAGGCGCTCCGCGACACCTTCGACGCCATCCGCGAGCGGGAGGTCGACCGTCACGCGCACCGCACGGACATGAACCGCGGGGAAGTCGACAAGCTCACGAAGTCGATCATGCAGAAGGTGCTCGCGGTGCCCATCGTCAAGCTAAAGAAGGTCGATCCCGAGAGCATCGACTTCGTGCAGGGCATCAAGCTTCTGCACGCGCTGTTCTCGCGGCCCTCGTGTGAAGACGAGAGTGCTCGCGACTTGCAGGAGCGGACCGACTCCCACGTCCCTTCCCTCTCGGACGCGCCGAGCGAGTTCTCCCTCGGATCAACCGACGCCCCCGAGTCCGGGACGGAAACTCAGATTCGGGAGGCGCTCCAACTCAGCAAGGACGAGTCCGCCCCGTAAGCTGGGAACGACCCGTTCACTCCGGCAGGGTGGATTTGGACGCTCTCGACCAGTCCGTCGCCTCCGCAATCCGCTCGCACTGGTGACAGCGCACCGCGCGGTCGCTCGCTTTGTAGCGCGAATGGGCGCTCCAGGGAGCAGGGGTATCGGTGCCGGGCAGCTCCAGTTGTCCCGCGGTCACGTCGGCGAGGGCGTCGATGAACGTCGGGTGGCTGTTGAGGCCCGGCATGACCTCGTAATGGTCGGGAAGCGCGGCGCCCTCTTCCTCCAGTTCCCCGGGGATTTCGAGGGCCAGCTCGTAGCTCGTCTCGACGTGATCGGTCACGAACGCCACGGGGACCACGAGGATCGCTTCCTCGCCCGCCTCCGCGAGCCGCTCCACCTCGTCTCGGGTCGCAGGCGTGAGCCACTCCGAGAGTCCCACCTTGCTCTGAAACGCCGTGTTGAACGACCGGTCGTGCCCGCGGTGCTCCATGAGCCGCTGGACGGTGGAGTGCACGAGGCAGCAGTAGGGATCGCGCCGCTCCTTCATCTCCTTGAGGGGCGTGCCGTGCGCGCTGAAGAGCAGGTGCACGTCGTCCCGCACGGCCTCGGGGAAGCGCTGCAGGCCCTCGTCGATGCGGTCGCTGAGCGCCTCGAGGTACTTGGGATTAGCCGCGTACTCGTACACGAACGAGGTTGGCCAGTCCGGGATCTCGCCGGCCTTTTCCAACTCGTGCCAGTAGACGAGCGACGCCCCCGAGGTCGTCTTCGAGTACTGGGGGTAGAGCGGAAGGAGCACGACCGCGTCGACGCCGTCGTCCTCCATCTGTGCCGCCGCCGTCTCGCTGGAGGGGGTCCAGTACCGCATGGCGACATACGTCTTGAAGGCAACCCCACTCGGCGCGCCGTAGCGCTCATTGAGCGTCGCTTCGAGGTGCTCGGACTGCTCTCGCGTCAGCGGATTGATGGGCGAGCCTCCTTCCTCGTCGATCCGCTTGTAGTCCTCCGCCACAGACTTTGACCGCCGCCAGGCAATCCACGTGGAGACCCAGTGGCGAAGGAGCCCCCCCACCGGAATGTCCACCAGGGCCGGATCCATGAACAGATTGTACAGGAACGGCTCGACGGCCTCCTCGCCGTCGGGCCCCCCGAGGTTCATCAGCACGACCCCGACGGTGTCGCCTGACGCCACGTCGAGCGTCGACGCGGAAAAAAACCGACCGGTGACGAGGCGGGGGTCCTCATTGTAGCTCTCAGTCCGAAAGCGGCGAAGAAACTCGCGGGGCGTCATGGCTCCGTGGAAGTGGTGGGACAGAACGGAGTGGTCATGGACAGTTGTACATAATGGTTGTATACACAAACGAACTGACAATGTCGACACAGAGGATGCAGGCGCCCGCCCACCTATCCCGCAGGGGCAAGGTCGACAAAGAAATGGCGAACGGGGGACCCGTGCGCCTGATATTGGATCTCATACGTTTTGCGAATGGCGTCACGCGGGCCGAGTCCGAGGGCACGCTCTCGTT
>CAZMDV010000117.1:0-8001 GCA_964564875.1 uncultured Salinivenus sp. | reverse complement strand
GCGCATCGGTCTTTTCGTCGTTCGCGTTCCTGGGGGCGCCGGGCTGGGCCTACTCGCGGGGCGCGGCGGCCTTCTACATCATCGCCTACGGCACGGTGGGCATGGTGCCCTTCTACTTTTTGGGACCGCGCACCCGGCAGGTGGGGGAGGCGCTCGGCTTCGTCACGCAGGCGGAGATGCTGGCCCACCGGTACGACAGCCGCACCCTTTCGGTGGTGCTGGCGGTGCTCAGCATCGTCGCGTTCGTGCCGTACCTCACGCTTCAGATGAAGGGGGCAGGCCTGTTGCTGGAAACCATCTCGGAGGGGGGCGTGCCGCAGTGGCTTGGGGCGCTGGTGGCCTACGGCGTGGTCCTTATCTATGTCTTCGCCAGCGGCATGATGGCCATTGGGTGGACGAACACGGTGCAGGGGCTCTTCATGATGGCCGTGGCGTGGTTCCTGGGGCTCTACCTGCCGGAGGCGCTGCACGGGGGGATTCAGCCCATGTTCGAGGCCATCGCGGCGAGCGGCAAGGAGGCAATGCTCGAGGCGCCGGGCCTCGCTGCCGACGGCTCCCCCTGGAGCTGGGCCGGCTATAGCTCGGCCGTCATCGTCTCGGCCGTCGGCTTCTCGATGTGGCCGCACCTCTTCATGCGCGCCTTTACGGCCCGCAGCGACCGGACCCTCAAGCTGACAGTGGTGCTCTATCCCACCTTCCAGCTCTTCCTGGTGCCCATCCTACTGATCGGCTTCGCGGGCGTGCTCGCCTTTCCGGACGTCTCCACGCCCGACACCATCGTGCCCCACCTGCTCACGCAGATCGAACTCTCACCCGTGCTGGTGGGGCTCGTGTGCGCGGGGGCGCTCGCCGCGTCGATGTCGTCGGGCGACGCCATCCTCCACTCCGCCGCCTCCATCGGCCTCCGGGACGGGATCAAGCCACTGCTTTCCGCCCCGATGAGCGACACCCGGCAGCGACAGTGGATTCGGGGCCTCGTCGTCGTCATCAGCGCCACGGCCTACTACTTCGCGGTGTTCTCGGAGGTGGGCATCGTGGCCCTCCTGCTCGGCGCCTACGGCGGGGTGGCCCAGATCTTCCCGCTCGTCTTTGCCGCGTTCTACTGGCCACGGGCCACCGGGGCGGGCGCGCTGTCGGGGCTCCTCGCCGGCATCGGCGTCAACACCCTGTTTCTCGTCGCGCCGTACCTCCGCCCCATTCCGCTGCACGAGGGCGTCTATGGGCTTGTGGCCAACGTGGCGGTCTTCGTCGCGGTGAGCCTTTGCACCACCCCCCACGACCGCGATCGCCTCGCGGTGTACGTGGACTTAACGCCTTCGGAGTCCGCCCCGACGAGGTGAATACTCCGCCTGGCATAGAGTTTGTGACTTTTTCGATCAGCGGAGCTCTTCTCAGCGTCCTCCACGACTAACACCTTCCGCGTCATGCGCGGCTCGTTCTACAGCACAATCATTTCACTGCTTGCCCTTGCACTTTTTACCACCGCCCCGGCCCAGGCCCAGAACTCGGACGAGCTTGGCGACGCCCTGAGTAGCATCGGGAAAACGTACGCCCAGAACTACGCGCGGCCCGTGACCGACGCGCTTGGGGCCGACCTAAACGCGGGTCTCTTCCGGACCGCCGAGGTGGGCGGCGAAGGCATCGTTCCCGTGATTGACATCTATGTCGGCGCGACGGCGATAGGCGCATTCACATCTGGCTCGGAGACCGCCTTTCAGTTGGATCAAGAGCAGGTCTCAACGGGCAGTGGTACCTTCACACTCGAATATCCTGACCGTGACCTCCCCACAGTCTTCGGGGACGAGGATATTTCCAGACAAGCAGAAATCTTCGATAATGAGGGTGACAAGGTAGGGGATGTTGATCTTCCCCCTGGACTGCTGAACACATCAATAGCCCCGCTCATCGTACCGCAAGTGGGCGTCGGGACAGCGTTCGGCACAGACGCTCAGCTTCGCTATCTCCCCGAAACTTCCATTGGCGATTACGGCTCGGTCTCCCTGTTCGGCCTCTCCGTACGGCACAGCCTCAGCCAGTACATTCCTCTCTCTCCCGTCAACCTTGCCGTTCAGGGTACCTGGCAGAGCCTGTCTCTCTTCGGAACCGAAGATCCCAATTCAGGGGAAATTGTCAGCGCCTCCGGCTGGGCCCTCAATGCCCAGATTAGCAAGAGCGTCCCCGTGGCCCCCGTCACGTTCTACGGCGGCGTGCAGTACGAGCAGTTCGGGGCCGACGTGGATTACACCTTTCAGGCGGCCGACCGGTCATCACGCATTTCGTTCAGTCAGGACGCCTCAAACAACGTCCGTGCCCTGGCGGGCGTGTCGGTTACCCTGGCCATCATCCAGCTCAACGTCGACTACGCCCTAAGCTCGAACAACACGGTCAGCGCTGGGGTGGGCCTCACCCTGTAGGGGGGCGTTGGGGGCGAGCTCTCCGGCCCCCTCTCCCCGTGGACGTTGGCCCACAGCGTCGACCGGTGATTGGTGATCCGTTTGGTGATCCGTAACGTCTCGTCACGGTTCACTCGTCACGGATCATTCGAGCTCACGCTTCCTGCATCACGCCTGCTTCCTCCTGCGCGGGGGCAATTTCGCTTCTGTACCGCTCGACGGCCCCCTCGACCACACTCTTGGCGCGGTCCGGCCCGAAGAAGTCTTGCACCCGAACGGTCTTGTTTTCGAGGGCCTTGTAGTCTTGGAAAAACCGGCGGAGCTCGCGGAGGCGATGGTCGGGGAGCTCCTTGATGTGCCAGTAGTCGTTGAAGGCCGGATCGTCCATGTGGATGCAGATGATCTTCGCGTCCTCCTCGTCGTCGTCGAGCATGCTCATGAGACCGATGGGCCGGGCGCGGAGGATGCTCAGGGGATCTACGGCTTCCTGGGCCAGCACGAGCACGTCGAGCGGGTCGCCGTCGTCCGCGTAGGAGCGGGGGATGAACCCGTAGTTGGCCGGATAGACGACCGAGGAGTAGAGCATTCGATCCACGCGCAGGAGGCCGCTTTCCTTGTCGAGCTCGTACTTTACCTTACACCCCTGTGGAATCTCGATGATGGAGTTGAATACGTCGGGGGCGTCGGTGCCTATGTCGATGTCGTGCCAGGGATGGTTCATGGGTCGACTCCGCTAAATTGGAAGGAAGTAGCCGTCGAGCGGTCTGGGGCTTCAGGTCTCCCCCGCCGGCTTGCGTCGCGGCAGGTAGGGAGTGAAGCGTACGGCGTGAGAATGAAGCGTGGTACCGTTTTACGAATGGTGGTCCCCCCTACGGCGGAGGTCGGTGGCCCGCTCCGCCCCGGACGATTCACACGCCAGGTTCCTCCGACGAACCGGTCCGCGGCGATTCTTTCAGGTGCTGCGAGGGATCGAAGGAGCGTTCCGTCCCGAGCCACGCCGCCAGGGCCGCACTCGTAACGTGCGTCGCCTCCGGGTCGAACGAGGGACCGGCCGTCGATTCCCCGAGGGCCTCCATGTCACCGTCCGCCTCGTCGAGCTGCTCTGCGAGCGCCTGCACGTCCCGGGCCAGCCTCGAGCCCACCTCCGATGCGTAGTCCTTAAGCACGAGCGTTCGGTCGCGGTAGAGGGCCGCGAGGGTCCGCACCGCGTCGACCCCGCCCATTTGAACGCCCATCTCGTCTGTTGTGCCGGCCGTCACCCCGGTTCCCCCCGTGAGCGTCGCCGCGATGGGGTCCAGCCCCCGGTCCTCAAGGGCATCAATCAGGGCCTGGCCGAAGTCGCCCCCCCGGTGGACGATAATGCTCGTTCGCCCGATGTAGGGACGGTCCGCGACGAGTCCCTGAAGGCGGTCGGCAAAATCGTCGGCGGACGCAACGTCCGTGGAACGTCGAATGTGATCGAGGCGAAAGGTAGCCTCGCCGTCAGACGGCTCTTTTTCCTTTTCGAGAACCGCGTGAGTCACTTCGTGGGCCCCCTCATCGTTTGGGAGCGTGTCGACACCGAGGAAGAACGCGTGGGCCATATCGGACAGAGCGCTGATGATCGAAGCAATGGGCAGTCGGGAAGGTACGGATGCGACTTCCCACCCGCTCGTTCCACAGTCTCGCCCGGCTTCGCCCCGATGCCCCTTAAATTCACGGGTGTCCCCTCTCCGTCACGCAGTACTGGACGCTGAAATACGAGCGGTCGTCCGTCCACACCCTGTCGACCCGGAAGCCAGCCCCCGCGGCGAGGTCGGCAAAGCCGTCGAGCGTGTACTTGTGGGAGTCCTCGGTGTGGATGGTCTCCCCCTTCCCAAACGTGAAGCGCTCCCCCGCCACCGTCACGGTCTGCGCCGTTTTGCTCCGGAGGTGGCTCTCCATGCACCCTCGATCTTCATTCCACACGGGTCGATGCTCGAAGGTGCCGAGGTCGAACGTGGCGTCGAGCTCCCGATTCATGCGGCGGAGCAGGTTTTTGTTGAAGGCCGCCGTGACTCCTTCGGCGTCGTCGTACGCGGCCTTGAGCACGTCGACGTCCTTCTTCAGATCGATGCCGATTAGCAGGCCGCCGTCCGGCCCCACTGTGTCGGCAATCTGCCGCAGAAAGCTCTGGGCCTCCTCTCGCCGAAAGTTGCCGATCGTGGAGCCGGGGTAGTACCCAACGGTCCGCTCGGCTGGGAGCGGCGGCTCCGGGAGATCGAGGTCGGTCGTGTAGTCGGCGCATACGGGCTGGACGGGAAGCGAGGGGTAGTCCGCAGCGAGCTTATTGGCGCTTTCCACGAGGTGCTCCTTCGAAATGTCCACCGGAACATACGCTGCGATGTCCTCCAGGTGATCGAGTAGGATTCGGGTCTTTAGGCTGCTGCCGCTTCCGTACTCGACGAGCCGCACCCGAGCCCCGATGGCGTCGGTCATGGCCTCGACGTTCTGCTCCATGATGCCGATCTCTGTGCGCGTCGGATAGTACTCGTCCAGCTCACAGATCTTGTCGAAGAGCTTCGAGCCGCGCGCGTCGTACAGAAATTTTGAGGGAATCTGCTTCTGTGCCTTCCGAAGCCCGGTCAGTGCCGCCTCCCGGAAGGACTCCGTGGCGGGCTCTTGGTCGAGTACGGGACGGGCGCCGACTGACGTTGACGTGTAGTCTGAAGTTGGCATGCAGAGGAATTGGCGATGAAAAGAAGGTGACGGACAGCAGGGCCGCTTCGCGGAACGCTTCGTTTTCGCCCAAGGGTTCAGCGAAAGCCTGTGGGCAACAAACAGGGAGGTGTCCCTGGAAGTCAAGCTGTTCCGGACCCGTCAGGGAGCTTATTGGAAACGTTACAGGTCTTGTCCCCGAGACGGGCCCGAGCGGTCCCTACGCCTCGAGGTCGGCGAGGGGATCTGGGTGGAGAAACTGGTATCCGCACTGGTCCTTCACCTTCTGGTTGTCCACGACCTTGCCTCTGGTCGTGTCCGTGTCGTCAAACGTGGGCGGCTCGAGCCCGAGCACCTCCGCCGCGCGGGTGTAAACGGCGCGGCGCGGGGGATGCGCGTCGGCGCAGGCGTTAAAAACTTCCCCGCGCACGTCCTTTTCCAGGAGCGTGCGAAGCAGGGCCACGCAGTCGTCCCGGTGGATGAGATTGACCGGGGCCTCGGGCCGCCCCACGTTCGTCCGTCCCGCGAGGAAGCGCCCGGGATGTCGATCGTCACCGTACAGCCCCCCGAACCGCACGACGGTCGTGGCGACGGCGGGGTCGTCCATCAGGCGTTTCTCGGCGGCCAGCACTGCGCGCCCCGTAGAGCGGCGAGCTCCCGGCAGGGCGTCCGGCTGCCCGGGGGGCTGATCCGCCTCCGTCACGGTCCGCTCTACGTTCGGGTACACCCCGGTTGAGCTCGCGAAGAGGATCCGTTCGACCGCCCCGTTCGCCGCCGCGGCGCGCACGGCGTCGATCTGGCGGAGGTGCCACGCCCGAACGTCGTCGCGGCCCCGTGGGGGCGGCACGTTTAGCACGAGGATCGGGGAGGCGAAGAAGGCGGCGATGTCTTCGCCAGAAAGGTCGGGATCGAGCACGAGACGGTACGGGTCGATGCCGTCGTCCCGCAGCGCGTCAGTCTTTTCGGACGTCGTCGTCGACCCCCGGACCGTTACGTCGTGGTCGACAAGATGCTGGCCCAGCGGCTGGCCGAGCCATCCGCATCCAAGAATGCTTACGTCGGCGTCAATCATTGGACGGCGCGTCGCGTCACTCCATGGAAGACGATCGTGGACTAGTCTCTCCTCTCAACTGCTCCACGCCTCCGGTGGGGGGCGCGAGGGCACTGTGCAGAGCAGGAGCCTGGGAGGATCGACCCCTGCCTCCTCGACCCGCCGAGGGCCGTTGCCCGGTTTCTGGAGGCCAGACGTGAATCACCGTCCGGCTCGTCACAGAACGCATCGACACGGTCTCATTTTGTTCTGGCGCGCACGAAAGCCCGGTCGACCATCAGCGGTCTTTGCCTGTCCGCTCGGCCACTGTTTCGATGGGGCGTGGAGTTGCCTTGCTTTTGTGGATATCGCACGACTTTCACGCCGCATCGAGGGAGTGAGGTTCTACCGAGGATGCGCGTTCTCGCGAATCGCACTCCTCTTCACTGTTCATCGGTGACGGATGGTATATTTTGCGTTTCGATGCCAAATTGGGACACCGGCCCCAAACAGAAAACCTCGCCTGAATCGCATTCTGGGGAGTGCACGAAAAACGGGTCCCCCACAATTCTCCTGTCACATCCTATTTCCCCTGGATTTCGGGGCCGGACACGGGCTCTCAGTCGAACGCAAATTGGGGACTCGTGCCGGGCCCCGTGTCCGAATAGAAAATCCCCGCCTCGGTGCTGAGACACCGGACGGGGGAAGCTCACTGCCTCACCATAAGCCAGCAAGCGCTATGACCAACCCAGAGCCCTTCCCCTCTCGTTCCCTCAACTCATCGCCGGTCCGCTCGGAGCCCCAACGCAGTGGTTTCAGTTGGACCGACCATCGTTGAGAGCAAGGTTAGAAAGCTCCACCGCGCCGGGCTTGATGAGATCACCGAAGACAGGTCGCGTCGGCTGTACCACCTTGTACAGCGTGCATCTCGACACTCTGGTAAAAGCCCGCGCTACCCATTGGAGCAGGCGAAACGGGTGGTATGGTAGGGCATAGCACCCTCGGTCCTTCTCATCAAGTTAGCTCCAGTGACCGATCAGGCAAGCTTGCCGTGACAGACCCCGAGGGAGAGCGTTTCGACCAATCCCGAGCCCAGCAAGATTTTACTGGCCTGTACTCAAGTTTGCAGGACCATGGGGGCGACCTCGTGGCGCAAGGCCCACTGCCACCGGGCGCGATCGATAGAAAAGAAGCGGCAGTCTTCACGTTTCAATGGATCCTCGCAAGAATGATACGTGAGGGCGCAGATCCATGCGACCCTGAGACGAATGAACCAGTGCCGACGTTCTTGGACGACCCTGAGAAGTCAGCGCGAACCATGTGGAACTCAATTCGTCACCTCGACGACCCGGATCACAACGCTCATTCCTCAGCTACCGAAGCATTCCAGCAACTCGATGGCTTTATCAAGTTCACGGTGTTGGACACCGATTCTGAAGACGCGCAGGAGCAGCTAAAACGGGTCCGTACTTACCTGTCTAGGCTGAATGATCTACGCGCTGAGCTTACATCCTAGCAGGATCGGCCCGCACTACGCGACAAAAATTTCATGACAGGTCATCCTGAGCGCCAGCGAAGGATCTCTCCGAATGAGGCGGAGGCATTCTCGATGCGCACTGCCGAAAGGCCCCGCTTTTCGCCGGAACCGAAGAGATTCACTCTGAAAGCACTTCTTCGCTGCGCTCAGGGCGCTTCGGTCGCAGGCTCCCTCAGAATGACCGATTCCGGACTGGTTAGGGCGGATCTCACCCCGGCAAAATTTTTGTCGTGTAGCAAGGGCTCGGCCACGGAGCCCCGGGCTCGCCTGAAGAATTCTCCACCTGCGGGCTCGTGCCGGGCCCAGTGTCCGACAGAAAACGCTCGCCGCCCCCATCTCTCCGTCTGGAGGGGCGGGCGTTTCGT